>DNHM01000255.1:6104-10611 GCA_003485885.1 Acidimicrobiaceae bacterium | reverse complement strand
GCAAGCACCACTGGCAATGCGGGCGAGTGAGGTGATTGGAACCGCATCATCGGTCAGGCGAGCGGTAGCCATAGACATGGCACTGGCAGCATGCGGAAACGGCAACGCGCCCGTGAGCATCTCGTAGAGCATTGCGCCCGACGCGTAGACATCATCTCGCGTCCCGCAGGTACTGCCTTTGGCTTACTCGCGCGTCATTTATGCTGGCGTGACAACGATTGGGCCTTCGACGGTGCTCATCATCTCTCTGCGTGTAAGCACCTGAGCAATGCCAAAGTCGGTGACTTTCAACTTCCAGTCGTGGGTAGAAAATTGGTTTGCAGGCTTGATATCGCGGTGCATGGTGCCCTCGACATGGGCATGGTGCGCGCCAGAGAGCGTGGCCAGTACCAGGCCACAGCCACGGGGCGCAGCCAGGCCGTGACGCAAGCACTGCTCCCTTAGCTGTCATTTAGCAGACGTTCCATGACCAGTGCTAGGTGGCCGTCGCTGTCCACGAAATCATGATGGCAAACATGTCGGGGGATCGAGCACTGCGACAACAGGAGCCTTAGTCAAGAACCGTTCCCGGACGCTGTCGTCGGCAGCGAAGGAAGGAGGCAGTTCCTTGATGACGGCCAGACGGTCAAGCGCTCGGTGGCGCCCAGGTAAACGACGCCCATGGCACCGCGCCCAAGTTCTTGCGTGATCTCGTAATCAGGCAATGCTGCCGGTAACGCGTCGCTGCCCACTAGCTCCGCCTTGATCTACTACCCAAACGTATCGTTGTTATTCTGCGATCTCAATGGCGTATTCAGGACAGTTATCCACGCAGAGTTGCGCCTTGTCGTGCAACTCTGCAGGGATCTCACCCTCGATCTTGAGCACTGCGTAGCCCTCGTCGTCGACGTCGAAAATCTCGGGGGCCAACATGTAGCAGCGGTTATGCCCTTGGCAGAGTTCGCGGTTGTAATTGATCTTCATAGAAACCCCTTGTACTCAAGCACAGCCAAGCCCGCTGGCCTGATCGAGTATCGCACGTACGCGCCCGACGCTATACGTTCGTCTTCACAGAAACAGGAAGTTCGCGTGGACCCCGGATCTGGCCGGTCGAGAACCGGACGTTCGCCGGGTCAACCAACGAGAAGTCGCGGATGCGGTCGACGAACACATCGAGCGCCACAGATAGTTCCATCCTGGCCAGATTCGACCCGAGACATCGATGAATACCAAGGCCGAATGCGCCATGGCGGTTCTTCTGCCGATCGATGACAAATTTGTCGGCGTCCTCGAATGCTTCGGGGTCTCGGTTGCCTGCTGGGAATGGCAGCAGCAACCAGTCGTCCTTTTTCATTGGACAACCCTGTAGTTCATGATCTTCAGCGACCATGCGAGCCATGGTCACCGGCGCATAGGCCCGCAAGAACTCTTCGACAGCGAACGGGCGCACCTCTGGGTCATCACGGAAACGAGCAAGGTCGTTCGGATGCTGCGCAAGGTGCCAAATCGCTGAACCAATCGAGGACCAGGTGGTATCGATGCCGGCAACAAGCAGCAGGACAACCGTGCCTCGAACATGTTCAGGCGCCAGCGCCTCGCCGAAGATCTCGACGTTCAGGAGATGGTCGATGAGATCGCCTTCGCCCGGTGGTTTGGGGTTGGCCTTACGTTTTGCGATCTGCTGGTCGAAATACCACTCAACCGTTTCCTCTTCGGGGATCTCACGTTGGACAGGATTCTCGATGATGTTGTGAATGAAGCGGCGGAAGACCGGACCGTCTTCAGCCGGTAGTCCCAACATTTGGGCGATGACCTTGACCGGGATGTTCTGCGAATAGCCGATGGCTGCGTCGAACCAGCCCTGTTCATTCGACGTCTCCAGCGCGGCATCGACCAGCGAATGGCAATACTCGCGGGTGAAAGGCTCCAACGCCTGCACCTTGCGAGGCGCGAACGGTCCGAGCAGCAACTTGCGGGCCGGCGCATGGAATGGCGGGTCGCTGGTGATCGGCGGTGCGTAGCCAATCGGCGCAGGAATGTCAGGTCGAACCTCGCTCACGACTACGCCACGGCTTGTGTAGAGACCGTCCTTGTTCGCAGCGATGGCGGCAATGTCTTCGTGGCGAGTGGGCATCCACATGCCACCGAATCGATCGCTGTGAGCAATCGGACATTCCTCTCGAAGGTCGTCCCAGATCTGATGGGCGTTTGCCGCATAGTCGGGGTGGGTGTGGTCGAAGTCTGTCGTCCAGTCTTCCACCGGTGCCTTTTTTGCGTCCACAAATTTCCCCTACGCCGCTCGATCGACCGGCGGCATCACGATTCAGCGCGCAATAACCGCTGTTATTGCGCCTCCGAAGCATAGTCCCGCGTCGAGTCGGCTGCGTTTTGTACATCCTCACACCGCACCCTGCGTTCATGACCAGTAATGCGCAGTTAATGGTCATGCGCGATACTTGGCAAAGCAACACAACATAGGAACAGACGTGAGTATCTCGGCGGAAACCCACACCCATCCACATCACAGCGACGCACATGGCGGGTCGCTTTTACGGAGACAACCGAACACCACCAACGTCGGCATGGGTAGGAACTCGTTCACACGCCACAACTCCACAAGTTGAGCCCTAGTTAGGCCGCCATCGTCATTATCGAGGCTGGCCCGATGATGACACAACAGCTCAGGCAGCAACGGCAGCTTCGCCTTGGGTGACGATGAACGAAGCACCCTCGACCTCGAAATCTGCAGCTGGGTCGACATCGACGAGCACGGTGGAACCTTCGGGGAAGGTACCTTCGAGCACGGCGAGCGCAATTCGATCACCAAGCTCACGCTGGATGACCCGCTTGAGCGGGCGAGCACCAAAGGCAGGTTCGTAACCCAGTTCGGCGATCTTGACCCGCGCGGCAGCGGTCACATCGAGGACTAGTCTGCGTTCAGCCAATCGGCCTGCGAGTCCAGCAAGCTGAATATCTACGATCCGCTCCAAGTCAACAAGCTCAAGTGGCGTGAATCGAACAATGTCATCGATCCGGTTCACGAACTCTGGCTTGAAGTAATCCTTGGGATCAATCGGAAGATTGCTGGTCATGATCAACACCACATTCGTGAAGTCGACCGTGCGACCTTGACCATCGGTCAGACGTCCATCGTCGAGCAACTGCAGCAGCACATTAAACACGTCGGCATGAGCCTTCTCGATCTCGTCGAGCAGCACAACCGAGTATGGACGGCGGCGGACGGCTTCGGTGAGCTGGCCACCCTCGTCGTAACCGACGTAACCAGGGGGCGCTCCGATCAGGCGACTAACGGAGTGTTTCTCCATGTACTCGCTCATGTCGATACGGACCATCGCCCGTTCGTCGTCGAAGAGGAAGTCGGCCAACGACCGAGCAAGCTCAGTCTTGCCAACACCGGTCGGGCCGAGGAACATGAACGAACCAATAGGACGGTTCGGATCACTCAGACCAGCACGGCTCCGACGAATCGCATTAGCAACCTTGTCGACAGCTTCGTCTTGGCCAATGACACGTTCGTGCAGCACGTCTTCGAGCCGGATGAGCTTTTGCACCTCACCCTCCATGAGCCGAGACACGGGCACGCCTGTAATTCGACTCACGACTTCGGCGATGTCTTCTTCGTCGACCTCTTCTTTGAGCATCTTGCGATCCTTCTGGAGATCGTCAAGTAGCAGGGTCGCCACCTTGATATCGCGTTCGATATCAGGTGTGCGCCCGTAACGGAGTTCGCTAGCCCCAGCAAGATCACCGGAACGCTCGAGGTTCTCGGTTTCAATCTTCACCGCCTCGAGTTCCTCCTTGAGATCTCGAATCGACGTGATGGCGTCTTTTTCACCCTGCCAATGCGCCTGCATGCCAGTCAGGTCTTCATTCAGATTCGCAAGTTCTTCGTCGAGAGACGCAAGCCGCTCACCCGACGCCTTGTCGGTCTCTTTGGCGAGTGCGACTCGTTCAATTTCGAGCTGACGGATACGACGATCGACCTGATCGATTTCATCGGGCATCGAATCGATCTCAATACGTAGCTTGGAGCCGGCCTCGTCCATGAGGTCAATGGCTTTGTCGGGCAAGAAACGGCCGGTGAGGTAACGGTCGCTCAGGATGCCTGCAGCCACCAGGGCAGCATCTTGAATACGAATGCCGTGGTGGACTTCGTACTTCTCTTTCAGGCCTCGCAAGATGGCAATGGTGGCTTCGACCGACGGCTCCTCGACCAACACCTGCTGGAATCGACGTTCGAGCGCTGAGTCTTTTTCCACGTACTTGCGGTATTCGTCGAGCGTGGTTGCACCAATCATGCGCAGCTCACCTCGGGCAAGCATTGGCTTGAGCATGTTGCTGGCATCCATGGCGCCTTCGGCACCACCAGCGCCAACAACCGTGTGCATCTCATCGATAAAGGTGATCACTTGGCCTTCGGCGTCGACGATCTCCTTGAGCACGGATTGCAGCCGTTCTTCGAACTCACCGCGGTACTTAGCCCCTGCCAACATTGCGGCCAGATCCA
>DNHM01000255.1:1471-6013 GCA_003485885.1 Acidimicrobiaceae bacterium | reverse complement strand
GGTTCACCAATAAGTACCGGATTGTTCTTCGTCCGGCGGCTGAGCACCTGGATCGTGCGCCGGATTTCCTCGTCGCGACCGATGACCGGATCAAGCTTTCCTTCGGCCGCGATCTTGGTCAGATCAGTGCCGTACTTCTCAAGCGACTGGTACGTGTCTTCGGGGTTCTGACTGGTAACCCGCTGGCTGCCACGGACCTCGGACAACGCTTGCAGCAGCACCTTGGTCTCGACGTCGAGTCGCTCGTTCATCGCTAACAAGAGATGTTCAGTCGAGAGGTATTCGTCGGTGAGATCCTTGCGAGCAATGTCGGCGTTCTCGAAGACCCGCGACAACTCCTTGTTCATTTGGGGGGCGTCGCCGCCGTAGGCGCTAGGCAGTTTGCCAAGGCGATCCTCGATCTTGTTGCGCAACGAAAGCGGCGCAACACCAACCCGCTGCAGCAGCGGGAGTACGAGGCCGTCGGACTGGCCGAGCAGAGCGAGCAGCAGATGATCAGGGGTGAGATTCGGGTGGCTACGACTGGTCGCGAGTTCCATCGCCGTTTGCACGGCTTCGCTGGTCTTGTGGGTCCATTTGCTGGGATCGAGCGCCATGGGAATTCTCCATCTCCTCGGTAGTTCTCAGCACAGCATGTCCGCACTGATGAATTAGCTCAAGTATCACGTAGGACCAGCGTTTTTGCCTGCCTGTATGGGCTGACATAGCGGTGATGTCGTGACTCAATCAATCAACACACAAAACCTGAGTCTATTCCACTCAGGTTTGAAACTTTTGAGGAGTGAGTCTGCCTCAGGAACCAGGCCGAGTTGGTTTGGTTGGCCTCGTCGGTTTGGTTGGTGCTGTAGCGGTTCCCGCCGTCACAACAGACGGTGGTAATCCGGAGTCAGCGACGTTGGCGGCCGCTTCAGAAGGATGCGTTCCGCTGTCGTGGCCGGTGCTGTCCGACCCAGACGGACCGTTCATGTCTGTGGTCGCCGCTACATCTTTCAAGCGATGTTGACGGGAGGCCAGCTTGGTCGGCATCGTGGGGACAACCTGGCTCGGAGCCGTTGGTCGAGTTGCGGATTCCTCGATGGCTGCGGTCTTGTCTCCGGCGTAGGTGTGCTCATAGTCCTGACCCGACAACGCAGCGATCTCGAACATCACTGCGTCGGTGAACTTGCGCTTGACACGAGGGTCATCTGGGTCGCCGAAGTCACGGGCCCACATCGGTACGCCGAATCGGACAGTCACGTCCTTTCGGGGCTTCATCATGAACTCGCCCGGAGGTTGGACGTCAAGCGTGCCCACGTGCCCGACCGGAATGATCGGCGCATCACACCGTGCCGCTAAACGAGCAGCACCGGTGCGGCCCTTGTGGAGGTTGCCACTGCGAGAACGGGTTCCCTCGGGATAGATCATGAAGAGGTGCCCACCGTCGAGCACCTTGGCTGCAGTATCGAGCGCATCCATAGCCGCCTTGCCGCCAGTTCGGTCGACCGGGATCATGCCAAACGCTGGAAAAAGATGTTTTGTCTTCCAGTCATCCATGTATTCGCCCTTGCCAATGGCCCACGCCCGGCGGGGCAAGGCGTACGGCACAAAGATGGAGTCACAGAACGACAGATGATTTGGCGTGATGACGGCTGGGCCTTCACGGGGAACGTTCTCCACGCCTTCGACAGTCACGTTCCATAACCCAGACACCACGGAACGAATCAACGCCAAGCCGTACCGGCTAACTCGTTCGTTGCCAGGTAGGTCGGGGGCGGATTCGAAGAGGAACTTCGCCCCCTTGCTCATTTGCGAAGCTCGCGACGCAGACGTTTGCCGGCAGCGGTCTGCGGCAGCTCGTCGACGATGTGATACTCGGTTGGGCGTTTGTACCGACTCAGCTGCGACGACGCAAACTCCGCAAGATCCTCGACGGATACATCACCAGATACATGGGCGATCACGGTCTCACCGGTTGCACCATGGGCTCCGCCGACAACGAGCGCGCCACGCACGTTGGGGTGTTCCATGAGCACGTCTTCGACCTCGGCCGGGTACACGTTGAAACCCGACACGATGATGATGTCTTTGACCCGGTCGACAAGGTAGAGGTAACCGTCGTCGTCGAACAACCCAACGTCACCGGTCCACAACCAGCCGTCATCGGTCAGAATCGATGCCGTCGCCTCGGGATCGTTCAGATACCCCTTGAACACCGATGGCGCCCGCACGACGACCTCGCCAATGTCACCAATATCAACGGGTTCACCGTCGTCGTCGACAAGAACCATTTCAACGCCGGGCAGCGGCTTGCCGACCGAGGTGACACGCACGTCGAGACCGCGGCCGGTGGCCAGAGCAGCAGAGGATTCGGTTAGGCCGTAACCCTGGCGAACTTCGACACCACAGTGGGTGCGAAGGCGCTCGTAGACATCGGCCGGAAGCGAAGCTGCACCCGACCGAGCAAAGCGAACCGAGGCCATTGCGTCTGCAGGCGCATCGGCAGCAGCCCATCGCTGCCACATCGGCGGGGCGCCAACAATCATGGTGACCTGATGTTCGCTGACTAAACGCAGGCTTTCATCGACGTCGAAACGGTGTTGCAGGACAACAGCACCGCCGGCACGCAACGCGCTCAGGATCACCAGGTTGAGGCCCAGGATGTGCGCTGGCGGAAGCACCGCCAGCGATACGTCATCGGCACGAAGCTGCTGAGGGCCATCACCGACGATCGACTGCTGTACCCATGCAAGGTTGTTGTGGCTGAGCATGGCGATCTTGGGCGTGCCCGAGACGCCACTGGTCGACAGCAGGAAAGCGAGGTGATCTGGGTCAACGTCGAGAACCGATGACGGCGCATCGGCTGAATCGGCCACCGTCTTCATGTCGATCAGTGGCGCATCGAACTCATCAGCATGGTCGAGCATGTCACGAGCAACGGCGCCAATCACGATGCATCTTGCATCGAGAGGTGCGACTTTGCGCTTGAGCTCATTGATCGGCGAATACGGATTTATCGGCGCCACGACACAGCCCGCACCCAATGCGCCGAGCGTGGCTACGACGAAGTGGATCTCGTTGCCACAGGCCACCGCGACATGGTCACCAAGACCAAGCCCCATCGAGCCGAGGTGGGCGCGCATCGCTGCCACCCGCTCTCGCAATTCGGCATATGAAACGCGGCGGCCGTCTTCGATGAGCGCGATAGATGCGCCGTCGTGCCCGTCGATAATGGATGCAAGATTCACGCGCGACTGCCTACCCCTGCTTGCCCTTATGTAAGTGCTTCGACCACGACACTATGACACCGGTCGCCAACCAGCCAATGTAGCCGGTTCCGCACCCACTGTTGGAAGGCCGAAGAACGTTGCGAGGTCGAACAGCCTGAACTCTTGGACCGCGGCCTGGGGCATCCGATGGCCTGCCATTTCCCGGGTGTCGAGGGTCAGCCAGACGCGGAGCGCATCGGTTCCGGCGAGTAGTTTTCGGTTCGCTGAGACGAAATAATCGATCTGGAATGTCAAGCTCTGTCGAACCAGCCGAGTACTTCGCTGGGTTTCGTCACAATCGTGCGGTGCAACGGAGCAACGCTCCGCCTTCCCACGCCGCCTGAAGAACCTGCGTGCCCTACCACTACCCCAGGTCAGACAGGCTGGCTATGGATTCCAGTGCCGCAGCATTGAGTGTCATGAAGTCCAACGTGCCACCGCTCACGGTCCATTGGCGCATGGCTATGCGCACTGCGGACATCGCTGCACCGGCAACGACTTCTGGGCGGGGGTCTTTGAGTGGGTCGACGCCGAGGCGGGCGGCAACCGCAGCGATGATCTCTCGTTCCCAGCTGAACTGCACGACGGCACGGCTGTAGGCAGACACTGCTGGTGAACTGGCCGCCAACCGGGCTTGGAGAAGCCTCCGATCACGATGGCGTTCGAAGTCTTCGGCAAGCGACAACATGGATTCGCGGACCGACACGAGAATTGGTTCATCGGCGGGACGCGACGCAAGCGACTCGCGCAGCTGCAACCGTGTGTCGTCGAGATCGCCGTAGAGCAGTGACTCTTTTGTGGGGAAATGTCGAAACAACGTTCGCTGGGACACGTCGGCCCGTTCGGCAATGTCGGTCGTTGTTGTTGCATCGAACCCTTGAGTCGCAAACAGGTAGTCGCCTGCGGCGATCAGATCGTCTCGAGTGCGTTGCTTCTTGCGTGAACGACGACCCGCCTCGGGGTCGCTTACTCGCGGCGCGGGGTCGACGAGTACATCGCCGGGTTCGAGTCGCGGTTCGACAGTGGTCATCGATGGAGCGTAACCCAAAATCTATTTGATGTCAGCAATTGACGAATGTCAGCGACTGACATAATGTACGCCTATGTCCCACGCCGCAGCCTTCTTTGATCTGGATCGCACGCTGATCCGCAGCTCCTCTGCCCCCGTCTTCGCTCGTTACATAGCCGAGGCTGGCATCACTGAACACCATGACATCCCGCTCGCGAACCTGTTTCTAAAGTTCTACGAAGAGGTTGGCGAAAGCCGACTGACCATGGTCCCGGCCAAACTGTCAGT
>DNHM01000255.1:0-1366 GCA_003485885.1 Acidimicrobiaceae bacterium | reverse complement strand
CAAGCTGGTTCTGGCAACAACCTCGCCCGAAGCCTTCGTGCGCCCACTCGCCGATGCACTCGGGTTTGATGATGTGATCTGTACCAAGTGGAAGAGCGCCGACGGCAGCTACCTGGGCGAAATCGACGGCGCCTTCGTGTGGGGAACCGAAAAAGCCGACGCCGTCGCGGCCTGGGCCGAAGCGAACGATGTCCGGCTCGACCGCAGCTATGCCTATAGCGACAGTTACTACGACTCACCCATGCTTGACCTCGTTGGGCACCCGGTAGCAGTCAATCCTGATCCGAACCTGACCATGACCGCCACCATCAAAGGCTGGCCGATCCGCCACCTCGACAAGAACGAAGGTGTCGTCAAGATTGCAGGCCGCGAGATCCAGGAGTGGAGCCGTCCGTTCATGCGCCCGGAGATCGTGGCGCCGTACGCCAACATCACCTTCGACGGCCTGGCCAATATCCCCGAAACCGGCGGCGCAATCCTGGTGTTCAATCACCGCAGCTACTTCGATACAACCGTCATGGGCCTACTCGCCGCTCGCTCTGGCCGAAACATACGTGGGCTCGGCAAGAAGGAAGTTTTCGACGCACCCATTATCGGCAAACTCATGGCGGCTATCGGTGGTGTCCGGGTCGAGCGTGCGTCCGGCTCCGACGAACCGTTGCTGAAGGCAGCCGAAGCGATTGCTGGCGGCGAGGCTGTGATGATCGCACCCGAAGGCACGATTCCTCGCGGACCAGCCTTCTTCGAAACCGAACTCAAAGGCCGATGGGGCGCAGCCAAGCTGGCAGCGATGACCAAGGCACCGGTCATCCCAATCGGCTTGTGGGGCACCGAGAACGTGTGGCCCCGAAGCTCGCGGTTGCCTCGCCTTCTTCCCGTGGATCGCCCCAATGTCTCAGCAGTGGTCGGCGAACCTGTCGCCCTGGACTACACAGACGTCGACGCCGACACCACGGCCATCATGAAGGCAATCATGGCTCTCCTCCCCGACGAGGCACGCGAGAAGCGCACACCAACCGCCGATGAGCTGGCTCGCACCTATCCCCCTGGGTACAAAGGCGACCCCAATGCCGAGGCTGTGCGCCGTCCCGGCACCGACACCTGACACCTATTTCACCGATTCCTGAATACCCCTGAGAGGACGCCGACGCATGGCCCGCAAAGAACGAGAATTTGAAGCATCCGACCGCATGAGCGAACACGAAGCGCTCATGTGGAATATCGAGAAGGACCCGTGGCTCAACGCCAGCGGAGCATCGCTCACGCTGCTTGACCAGCCCGCAGACTTCGAACATCTACGTCGCACGCTCCGAGCGGCCATCGTGCTCATGCCCCGGTTGTGTGAACGAGTCGTGCCCGGCTTCGC
>DNHM01000434.1 GCA_003485885.1 Acidimicrobiaceae bacterium | reverse complement strand
CAAATTGCGGTTGATGCGAGCGTGGCTCGGTGCCTCGATGCGGGACTCGCCACTGCTCGGCTGCCTCGTAGCTTGTTGCGGAGCCTCGGACGGGTCTTGGCCGATGTCGCGTGAACTCGACCACGACCAGGGCGTCGTCGACCCGCTCGATGATGTGACTCGTCGGGCCCACCGTCATCTGGTCGACCGAGATGCGCCCGCAGATGAGCCGATGATCGAAGCATGTGTTGAGTCGATCGCGCCGCTTCTCTCTCGTGCACAAATTCTCGTGGTGGCCGAGCGGGTCCAACGGCTCCTGGTAGGGCTCGGCCCACTCGAACCGCTACTTGCAGATGGGTTGACGACCGAACTGATGATCAACGGGCCTGGTGGGGTGTGGATCGAGCGTTGTGGTGCGATGGTGGCGACCGACGTTGTTGTCGACGGTGACACCTTGCAAGTGATCATTGACCGAATACTGGGGCCGCTGGGGTTACGTGTCGATCGAACTGCTCCGTTCGTCGATGCCCGTCTCGCCGATGGAAGCCGAGTCAATATCGCCGTCCCTCCGCTTGCGGTCGACGGGCCGTATGTGACCATTCGCAGGTTCCGAGCGCAACCATTCGATCTCGCCGACTTCTGCGAACCAGCGGTGCATGCACTGCTCGTCCACGCAGTGCAGAATCGAAAGAGCATCGTCGTTAGTGGCGGCACAGGCTCTGGCAAGACATCACTGTTGAATGCAGTGGCGGCCTACGTCGCTGCTGGCGAACGGGTGATCACTATCGAGGACGCTGCTGAGTTGCGCCTTCCAGGAGATCACACCGTCCGGCTCGAGGCCAGACCAGCGAACGCCGAAGGGGTTGGTCAGATTCCGATTCGGTCACTGGTGCGCAACGCGCTTCGTATGCGCCCTGACCGACTGGTGATCGGCGAGGTCCGCGGTGCCGAAGCACTCGACATGATTCAGGCGATGAACACCGGCCACGACGGCTCAATGTCTACCTGTCACGCAAATTCGCCTATCGATGCCCTACGACGACTCGAGGCAATGGCACTCATGGCCGACGTCGATATGCCTCTTGAAGTGATGCGGGATCAGATTCGGTCGGCGGTTGATCTGGTGGTTCATGTTGAGCGTTCGGCTTCTGGTCTCCGACGGGTGCGTTCGATCTACCGGTCCGAGAGCGGCAACGAAGGCTGGGTGGTGCGCGACGGCGCCGTCCTGGCATGCCGACCGCCGGACCCAGACCAAACCGATGCAGGCCAAACCGATCCAGACCGTGTCGATGCCGGCCGACCGGTGTCTGAGTTCACCAATGTTTGAGTTCACCAATGTTGAGTTCACCAATGTTTGAGTTCACGGAGCGTTCCGTCGGCTTCATACCCCGCAGACCGCCCCCGCCGGTCGAGCGCCTTCACGGCACGGCTGGTTCGAACTGGGTGTGGGCCCGCCTACCCGCCCCGGTATCGACATTCGCAATCGAGGCAGAACTGAACGACGACCACATGGGTGCGCTTCTGCTCTGGGTCGGGCTCGGTGTAGTCCTTGTTGCCACGGCATCGCTCGTGGTTGGGTTAGCCGAGGGCCTCGTCATGGCGGTGTTGGTCGTGGCCGTTCCAGTCTCAGTTGCATGGCGATGGTCAGGCCGGCGAACGCAGGGTTTGGTAGCCGCATTACCTGACTTCGTCGACAGGGTTGGCCGGTCGCTTCGAAGCGGTGCCTCACTCATGCAGTCCGTGACCGAGGCAGCAGCCGATAGTCGGCCACCGCTTGCACGCGAGCTTGAGTTGGTGCTCGGTGCGATGGGAAGGGGCCAGCCACCAGGGCAGGCGTTGCGGTCATGGGCGGAACGCGTCCCCCACGCCGAGGTGCGTATCGTTGCGGCTGCACTTGCGCTTGCAAGTCGAAACGAAGCAGGAACATCTCGAGCACTCGAAGGTGTGAGCCAGTCCCTTCGTGATCGTTCGTCGCTGCGGACTGAAATCAGATCACAGACCGCACAGGCAGCGGCTTCGATGCAGGCATTGGTCGTATTACCAGCAGTATTCCTGTGCTTCGATGCAATCGGAAGCGGCCACACTGTCCGGTTTCTGACGACCGAACCGCTCGGTCGTGGGTGCCTCATGTCCGCGATCGTGCTCGACATCATTGGTGGCATGTGGATCTCGTCGATGGTACGTCGGCGGTCGCCGACGTGACCGCAGGGCTTTCGGTATTGATGGCCGCTGGTGTGGCCGCGATTGCTCTGTCAATCGTGCGGGGCCCAGTCGGGCGCTCCTGCGGTTTCTCCGTACAGGCGGGGTCGTCTACGCCCAGGCGGTCTGGGCTGAGTTTTGTTGGACGATGGGTACGAGCAATGCTCGGCCAACCAGCGAACGCGGTTCTGGATCGTGTCGTGGGTCGAGCAATGGTTGTCGTCGCGGTTATGGCGTTTATCCACGTCGGGCTGGCGGTCTTGGTCAGCTTTACCATCTGGGGTCATTCCATGGTGCGTCGTCGCCGAACGGCACGACAGCACGAAGAAAAGGTCAGTGCCGGGTTGGCCGATGTCATCGATCTGTTTGCGGTCGCGTTGCTCAGTGGAAATACGGTTGCGGAAGCGACCGAGCAGGTCTGCGAGTGGTCCGAAGGTGACTTTGCGGATGCGTTTGCGTGGTGCAACCGCCGGGTATCCACGGGGCTCCCGCTCGGTGATGTGCTCGAATCGTTGCCCGCTCGACTTGGCCAACAAACCCGACCTCTGATCGCAGCTCTGGTATCGACCGAACGACACGGCGCCCCCATCGCGGCCAACCTGGCACAACTTGCGGCTGAAACTCGATCAGATCGTCGTCGCCAAGCCGAGGCCTCGGCTCGACGACTACCCGTCGAATTGCTCTTCCCACTGGTCGTGTGTGTATTGCCAGCATTTCTTCTTGTCACCGTTGTGCCGGTGATTGTCGAAACAGTGTCGAATTTGCAGATCACCGCTTCCCCGTGAGCTTCCCCTTAAACAGCCGTCCCACGGCACCACCACAAT
>DNHM01000342.1:13682-14516 GCA_003485885.1 Acidimicrobiaceae bacterium | reverse complement strand
CGTCCTTGATCGACGGGTCGAACGGCGTCTCAGCATCCACAGCAGCGTTATAGGCAGCAACGGTGGCTCTGGCCTGCGAGTGATCCAAGTGGTCGAGCTGATCGATGAGCCCGTCGAGCGTGTCGCTTTGGACAAACGACGCATCGTGAAACCGGTACTCCTCATACAACAGGTCAGCCACCTTTGCATCGAACAGCTGCCACGCTCGATGGCCCGGTTGTTCCAGCACTGCTCTGCCGAACTGTGCATAGGTGTAGTTCCGGAAATCTCTGCCTTCGTCGACGAAACGCTCGCCGCCAGCATTCAGCATGATTCCCAGGAAGTAGCAGATCTTGCGGTAGTTCTTGCGTTCGAGATGGGGCAGCTCGACATTGCCGAAGTTGGGCATGTGGAAGTCCATCGGCGTGGCATGGCAGTTCTCATAAAAACCATGACGCGCCGCTCCCTGCGCATAGGCGAGCTCAAGGCCAATCCCAGTGTTGTGCGGCGTTCCTCGAACTTTGGCATGCGCCCAGTCACTGCCAAGATGCTGGACCCGCATCTCGGTGTTCGCCTCGAAACCACCACAGGCCAACACGACTGCGTTGGCCAGCATCTCCTGGCCATTTTCGAGCACGACCCCCGTAACCCGGCCATCGTCAACAACCAGATCAGCAACCGCTGTCGAGTACCGGATGTCGCCGCCCAACTGTTCGACAACGGCAAGTTCGCGGTCAACCAAACCAGGGCCTTCGCCAGTAGCCGCAAGCGTGAGGCCTCCCCAGAACACTTGGATACCGTCTCGCTCGAACGATTGCCGGTCATAGATCGGCTCGAAACGAACCCCTTGGTCGG
>DNHM01000342.1:8894-13651 GCA_003485885.1 Acidimicrobiaceae bacterium | reverse complement strand
CTTGGTCGGCGAGCCACTGCATGGTCGGCAAGGATTCGTCGACGAGGGCCCGCTGCTCCACCGACAGTTCGAGGCCTTCGTTGAAGCCGTGTAAGTCATCGGCAAATTGTGCGCGGGAGTACGTGCCGAAGTCGGCTCGTTGGATGCGCTCGTCCAACGGGTCTTCAAGCAACGGCAACAAGTCAGCACGGCCGTCGTAGGCGAACCGCATTGCGCCAGCGGTGTATCGGCTGTTCCCGCCAGCCATTTCGGGGTCGGCCTTTTCCAGCACGACAACCGTTGAACCACCGTCGAGCGCAGCGATGGCAGCACACATGGCAGCGTTGCCCGACCCAACAACAATTACGTCGGGCGTCATCGGGGCACATCCTTGGCAAGACTGGCGAAGACGAAACCAACGAGGGCAAAACCCAACCCCACGAGATACGTCTGCACAAACCGTGCGCTATCTGAACTCTCCCCCACTAACACATTCATAGTCTGGATGCCGGCGACGATCCCCACAAAAATCATTTGTTGATTCATGCCATTCGCAATGCCGAGGTCGGCTTCGTCGACGGCGTTGACCGACATGGCGGCGACCGATGGCTGAGAGATACCCGACGCAACTCCCGACAAGACGAGACCAAGCACAATGAGCCCGATGCCAACCGCACCGGTAAGCGGCGACGCCGCAGCAAACGCGATCATCGAAGCCGCCATACTGAGCGCTCCGATCATAATCGGCCACCGGAAACCAATACGGCTTGGCAACCAGCCTCCAGCCAGCGACGCCACGCTGAAAGCCCCTGGCCGGGGCATCATCAGCAGCGCTATGGCGCCTGTTGTCCATCCGTACCGTCGGCTGAGCAGCGCGGGCGTGATCACAAACCCGCCCATGTAGGCGAACTGCACCGCCGCAGCTGATAGCAACGGCATGCTGAATTCGCGACGATGCAAGTACTCCAGCTTCAGCATCGGTGCAGCGACCGTGCGTTCAACATGAACAAAGTTGGCAAGAAATCCAATGGCTACGGCGACCCAGACCACAAGAAGCAAGCCGAATCGACCACTTACCAATTCAGTAATTGTCAGCAGTACTCCGAGGACACCCAGACCCAGGCTGGTTGCGCCTCGGACATCGAGTGGCCGGCCTACCTGGCGCGGCATTGGCCGCAACAGTGGCGCACCGACCAAGAACGCGATCAAGCTGACACCAGCAAAGACGAAGAAGATGGTCCTCCAGCCAGTGGCATCGATGAGCGGGCCACCGGCAATCAATCCCAGGGTGGGAGCGCCAGTCACCGCGAACTGGAACCAGCCGACTGCGGTAGCCCGTCGCTCAGCACCGTAGGCGTGCATCATCAGCGACATCGCGTTCGGATTGACCATCGCTGCGAACAGGCCGAAGAGGACCCGAAAGAAGATCAACGACGGAGCGTTCCAGGCCAGGCCACACAAGAACGTGGCGACCGCTCCGCCAAGAAGGCCGATGAGCAGCACCTTGCGGTGCCCATGTACATCGCCCAAAGTTCCGGCCATCGGAGTTGCGACAGCCATGATCAGCATGAGCCCAGTGATCGTCCATGTCATGGTCACTCGTGATGCACCGAGATCGGCACCCATATCGTCGAGGGCAACCGTGATCAGCGTCATCAAAGATCCAAACGCTGTGACCGCAAGCATGACGACCACAAGTAGGACGCGTTGATACCGCCGATCCGTTGCGTAGGACTCAGGTGGTGTCGTTGCTCTCACGTACGCCAAGGCTTCAGCCATGCGCGACGAGGACCCGACGTGCCCGTCGGTTCGGTTTGGTCACCCATTGTCAACTCATGTCTTTGTGCAGCAAGAGCGCCAGTATCGCGGGTTGTGATCACTTCCACGCGAACACGGGCTGCTCAAGCGAGTCGACACGCATCGAAGCCCCTTCGAGCCCGACCGAGCGGAACTGGTAGATGATCGCCCCTGTAGGTGCATGAATCAGGTCGCCACCCACCGGAACTTGGACCACGGGTCGATCGCTTTCTTCGATCTCAACGAAACGCGGCGAGTCGGGGCGCAGGAGCTCGTCGAACGAGACTCGGTGCACCGATGCGACCTCGTCGGGGTTAGCAATTGGTTCGTGTTCTGGCCCTGCCCAGAAGACGAATGGCGACATCACGTAACCAGAACGGGTGGGATAGTCGTCGAGCCGCCCGATCAGATTGTCGGGGTTCACCTCAACCCCGACCTCTTCGTGCATCTCTCGCATCGCAGCGTCGAGCGGTGACTCACCCGCGTCGATCCGACCTCCCGGAAATGCCCACTGTCGGGCATGCGCTGACAGATGAGCACCTCGGCGGGTCAACAGCAACGCTGCGCCGCCAGCGGTGCCATCGATACGGCCGGTGAACGATGCAGACTCGGTCCCCGGAGCCCCACCAACATCGAGCAATCGATCAACCGCAAGGTCGTCGTCACCATGAAGGCCAGCATCACTATCGATGAGCAGCAGCGCCACTGCGGCATGACGTCGACCATCGAGTGGGTGTTCACGAACCGCGTGCTGCGTGAGGTTGTGTGTGATCTGGGCTCGCAACGCATCGGTGAATTCCACCTCGTCACCATGGCGGCTCGGCTTACTCATGTCAAAATGCATGTGCGGTGCATTTGGGACCGAGACCTTCTAGCGGCCACGCTCAGGAGATGGCATCGAACCCGACCTATGAAACCATCCTGTACGACGTCGAGGACAACATCTTGACGATCACGCTGAATCGGCCGGAGAAGTTGAACGCATTCAACAACCGAATGCGAGACGAGATCATCGATGCGCTGGACCATGCCGACGCCGATGACGAGGTTCGAGTCATCATCTTTACCGGTGCTGGCCGCGCATACTGCGCCGGTGCTGACCTGAGTGGTGGCGGAGAAACCTTCGACCGCGATGTCAACGCCGATGGCGGAATCGTCAACGACGTCCACCGAGACGGTGGGGGTCTGGTGAGCCTGCGTATCTACGAATGCCTGAAGCCAACCATTGCGGCAGTCAACGGCGCTGCGGTCGGCGTGGGTGTCACATCGATGTTGCCCATGGACATTCGCATCGCCAGCGAGAACGCCCGGTTTGGTTTCGTGTTTGCTCGTCGCGGCATCGTGCCCGAGGCATGCTCGTCCTATTTCTTGTCGCGCGTCGTCGGCATTAGCCGGGCAACCGAGTGGTGTTACACCGGCGAAGTCTTCGACGCAGCCGAAGCACTCGACGGCGGCTTGGTGCGTTCTATCGTTCCGGCCGACGAACTCATGGCAACGGCCCGTGCGCTCGCTACCAAGATCGCGAAGAACACCAGCGCTGTATCGGTAACCCTGACTCGCCACATGTTGTGGCGCATGCTCGACGTCGACCATCCCATGGAGGCCCACAAGATCGACAGCCGAGGCGTGCAATACATGGGCGGTTCGGCCGACGCTCGCGAAGGCGTCGAGTCATTCCTCGAGAAGCGTGACCCGAACTACACGCTCAAGCCATCCACGGATCTGCCGGATTATTTCCCATGGTGGGCCGACCCCGAGTTCTCCTAGGAGCCTGTTGCGATGAATCCACACCAAGCAACTCTGCCACTGCGTTTTGGGGTGATGTACGACTGTCGCCGCACCCCCGATTCCAGCATGTCGATGACCGACGTGTACGACGCCACGATCAACCAGGCGGTACTCGCCGATCAGCTCGGATTCGACCATGTGTGGTTCACCGAACACCACTTCCTCGCCGATGGTTACCTGCCAGCGTTTCAGCCTCTGGCGGGCGCGATTGCCGCACGCACCGAGAACATTCGGATTTCAACCGACATTGCGCTGATGCCGCTCTATCACCCGATTCGGCTGGCTGAAGAACTCGCCATTCTTGATCACATCAGCCATGGCCGTATGGAGTTCGGCATCGGCATGGGATACGTCCCCGAGGAATTCGCTGCCTTTGGCGTACCGCTCAAGAACCGAGTGTCGATGACCGAAGAGGGCATCCAGATACTGCGGCTGGCATGGGCAGACGAGCCATTCAGCTTTAGTGGCAAGCGATACACGCTCACCGATATTGATGTGCATCCGAAGCCGGTGCAGCCGGGAGGTCCGCCACTGTGGATCGCTGCCATGAGCACCCCGGGCGCTCTTCGCGCCGCTCGATTCGAGACCAACCTGCTACCTCAAGGCAAACGGGCCGACGTCCTTGATCCCTATCGCGAAGCGGTCAAACAGACCGGGGCCAACCCGATGGATCGCCGAGTAGGCATCATCCGTTCGTTCTATGTCACCGACGACCGTGAACGGGACTGGCCAACGATCAGAAACGCCGAGCGGTTTCGTATGAGTGTCTATACCGACTTCATGGAAGCAACGCCCGATGACTATGGCTGGCGTGAGCCAGGCGGTATTCCTCAGGGAGCATTCATGGGGACGGTCGACGAATGTGTCGCCGAGATCGTGCATTTCGTCCGCGAGTTCGGCATCACCGATATTGCATCCTCGGGACTGCCACCGGGAGTCGATCCCGACTTCATGGCCCGTAACCTGGACCGACTGGCCACCGATGTCCTCCCGCAAGTGCGCAACCAGCTGGGTTAATCACTACCAGCGAACGAAACGTTCATACATGCCCCCACGTGGCGCATGAGCGGAACCACATGGCTCCCACCTTGGAGACGCTCGCGGAACACGGAAAGTCACAAGGTTTTTCGGAAAGTTATCTGTGCCGTGGTCTCGGTGGCCAGATACTGATTGCCGACCTGGCGTTTCACTTC
>DNHM01000342.1:0-8714 GCA_003485885.1 Acidimicrobiaceae bacterium | reverse complement strand
CGCGTCCTCGAAATCGGCGACAACGTTGCGGCGCCATATGCCGCCAAGCTGCTGGGTGATATCGGCGCCGATGTCATCAAGGTCGAAGGCCCTGACGGTGATCCGGCTAGGGCTTCAGGACCGTTCCCACCGGCCGCGCCAGGCGACCCAGAGCAGAGTGGTCTCTTCCTTGGTCTGAACACCAACAAGCGCACCATTGTTCTCGATCTTGACACTGCGGATGGACGAACCCAGCTACGCGAACTCGTAGGTCAAGCTGACATCGTCGTGCACTCATGCAGTGCGGAGCGAGCCATCGAGGTCGGCCTCGACGGCGACGAACTACTCGCCGCCTTCCCCTCGCTGGTGGTGTGCGCCCTTACCCCGTACGGCCATACCGGTCCCCATGCAAACTGGCGGGGCGAAGAGATCAATGTGGTCCATGGCGGCGGCTGGGGATACCTCATTCCCGGCGACGACCCGGATTCGCTGGCACCGCCGCTGACCGTGTTTGGCCACCCGGCGAACTGCCAGGCCGGAATGGCTGGCGCATTCGCTGCGCTCGGCGCGCACTACAAGGCTCAGGCAACCGGCGTCGGCGAATACATCGACCTGTCGGTCATGGCTCACGTGGCATCAATGCTCGAGGCATCGTTTATTGCCTGGAGCTACAGCGGCAAGGTCGCGTCCCGGAGCGAGGGTCGCATCCTGAACCCATGGGGCATCTTTCAGTGCAGCGATGGCCTGATCTTCCTGGTCACCGTTGAGCAGGATCAATGGGAACGACTCGTCGACATGATGGGCACCCCGGAGTGGGCACTGCTCGAGGTGTTCGCCACCTTCGACGACCGAGCGGCAAACCGCGACCTGCTCGCTATCTACATCGAGGAGTGGACGAGCCAACACACGGTTGAATATCTCTTCCACGAGGGGCAGGCACGACGCATTTGTTTCGCTCCGGTTTTCACGATGGCGGATCTGGCACGCCAAGAACACCTCCTTGGGCGGGGCTTCTTTCCCAGTGCGTCACACGAGGCCGCCGGCGATCTGACATACATGGGTGCTCCGTATCGCATGGAGCCCAACTCTTGGCAACTCGCCACCGCTGCCCCACTGTTGGACCCAGAATCAACGCCCACGTTCGCTGGTCAACGAGCAGCACAACCATCGTTCGACCCAACGGCAGTCGCCCGAAGGCCGCTCGAAGGTGTGCGAGTCATCGATTTTTCGTGGGTATGGGCCGGACCCTTTCTCACCATGCATCTCGCCTATCTGGGTGCCGAGGTGATCAAAATTGAGTCGAGTTCCCGGCCAGGTCTGGGTCGGCGTTTACCCGTCCATCCCCCCGAGCTTGAGGCCACGCTGAACACGTGCGGCTACTTCAACCAATGGGATCAGGGGAAGAAGAGTGTTGAGCTTGACCTGACCGACCCGGACTCAATCGCCACGGTGTTACAGCTGGTCGCTTCAGCCGATGTCGTCGTCGACAACTACGCGACCGGCGTCATGGAACGACTTGGTCTCGGCGACGACGTTCTTCGTAACGCCGACCCCGACGTGATCATCGCCTCGGTGACCGGTTTCGGTCACACCGGCCCACTGGCCGAATACATGGGATACGGGCCCACCACCGCACCACTTTCTGGTCTCACGTCGATGACCGGTCATGTCGATGGCCGGCCCGAAGAGGCCGGCATCTCCTTTGGCGACCCTGCTGCCGGGCTCACGGCAGCCTTCGCGGTGATGGCGTCGCTCATTGGTCAATCGGAGGGCTGTCCCCCGGCCCGCATCGATGTGTCGTTGTGGGAAGCCACCGCAGCGAACGCGGTGGAATTGTGGATGGGGCATGCCCTTGGGTCTGAGCCTCTATCTCGTATGGGCAGCAGGAACCCAACGGCAGCACCTCATGGCATCTTCCCGTGTGTCGGCGACGATGCATGGATCTCGATCGCCTGCGTGTCCGACGATCAATGGGCGGGGTTTGCTGCACTGATTGGCGAGCAGGCAGGTGATGATCGGTTCACCGCACTGGCAGGTCGAAAAGCAAATGAAGAGGACCTGGAGTCCATCGTGTCTGCATTTTCGGCACAACACGAACGGTGGCAGCTCGCCGAGCTCTTGCAGGCGGCCGGAATCGCCGCGTACCCATCGCTGACTTGTCCCGAGATTGAAGTGAACCCTCAGCTCACAGAACGGGGCTTCTGGGAACGCTTCGATCATCCCGAGGTCGGGGAAAGAACACACAGTGGCGTTCCGTGGCGAACCCGCAATACCGCCAACGGGGTTATGCATCGAGCCCCACTTCTGGGTGAACACACCGACGAAATCCTGGGTGTGCGTTAGGTCGCTGGCTAGATGCGGATCCAGCCGTGTTCGATCTCGAGGTCGGCTGTCTCATAACCGGGTTCACCCGGGAGCACGACCTCGTACGCTCCGTCGGGGTCGTTGACCCGTACTCGCTGAATGGGCTTGCGCTCGTGGGCCACGGCCATTAGCTCGGCAACCGTCTCATAACGAGCCAGGCATGCCAGCATGCGATGGGTGACCGACATCATGGGAAAGGCGTCGTTGCGGAACTGAGCGATGGCCTCGCCCGGCTCGATCCAGACATGTTGCACAACTTCTTCTTCGTCGTGTTTGGCAATCTGATCGGCGGGCGCTGCGGCCACAAAGAATCGAGTGTCGAATCGGCGAGGCGGACCCACTGGGGTGACGAACCTGGCAGCCTCGGCCATTTCTGATAGATCGAGACTGAGCCCGTTCGCTGCCAGCGCATCGACGAAGACCCCTGCATCGGCATGGACTGCATCACGGGTCTTTTCGATGACAGGAAGCGGCGCGTGACCAGCGCCAAGCAACAAACCCGCTTCTTCGAGCGTTTCTCGCAGGCCAGCGACCCACCAGGCACGTCCATTCCCCGGAACGTCGAGCCTGGACGATGCGTCATCATCGCTCAAGCCATGGACAACATGACTGAGTTCAGCTGCGTCATCGAGGTCGACTCGGCCTCCGGGAAACACCCAAGCGCTCGGACCGAACACCGCTCGCGATGTGCGCTGCACCATGAGCACCTGGAGTTGTGGGCGGTCCTGCACGATCATGACCGTGGCTGCGTGCCGGATCGGCACCTGCTCAGGGTCGTCGACGGATGGTTGATGGGCGTAGCTCGACACGTCCGCAAGATACTTCGCGCGCACTGCTGGCCTTCAACTGCTTTGCACCGCTCCGCTCAGGCCAGCCTTCGCCGGACACGGATTGGAGCACTCGTGTGACCAGTGGTGGCGCCTTTGGCCAGGTTGTCGGGTTCACATTTTGGTTCAACGTTCCCGAGGCGATTCTCGCAGCCGTAGTCGACGGGGTCGATTTGGAGCCAAGCGTGGCGGCGTTGGCTGTCAGTGCGTTCGATGCCATCAGCCAGATCCCATTTGCGGATCTTGCGGGTTTCGTGTTCGATCATCCGTGCGAACGCCGAAGCAGACACCGCGTCGGAGTTGATGGTGATTGTGGCGCGGCCACCAAACCCGACCTTGATCACACCATCGAGGCCGACCCAGCCGCACCTATCATCGCCCTGACCCGACACCCGGTGGGTCGCACCACAAGAGCAATTATTCGGTGCACGTCTGCGTCGTGAAGGCGTGTGACCTCACCGGTCAAGAAATGTGGGTTGCGTCGTCCGAGCGAGCCACGATCGGGTGCACCAGTGAGAACCGCACAACTTCCAAACAACGCCCAGGCACAACGTCACGAGATGACCACCCACATCTACGAACTTAGGGTCAAACAGTCGCGTAGGGACTCGACTGCATTACAGTCAGAACAGTCGATCAGCGATTCAGAGGAAACTACATGGACGACAAGCTTGAGGCTCTGAAGCAGACCTCAATATTTTCAGCACTCGATGAAAAGCATCTTCAGGCGGTTGCGAAAATTACCGATCGGGTGCATGTAAAAGAGGGCAGGATTCTCATTTACGAGGGTCAAGTGGTCACACACATGTACATGATTATTGAGGGTTCTGCCAGTGTGAAGCTTGACGACAAGGTCGTGGCAACGCTTGGTGAAGGCGCGGTCATTGGTGAGTTGGCAATGGTCGATGATGCCCCTTCTTCCGCGACGGTCACGATCGAGGAAGAGTCCACAGTGTGGCTTATTCCGCGAGCGGGTTTCTTGCCTGTGTGGGAGGACTATCCCGAGATCTCGCACGCCATGCTGAAGGCTGTAGTAGCTCGTCTTCGCGAAGCCGACAAGATGCTCCACGGCTAAGACCTCCGCCGGCGTTATGCACGACGACCGAAAGTCCGCCGAGGCGGCAGGGCGGCTCGTTCGTTTAGGGCTCATCTGTGGCAGCGACGTTGCTCCGATGTCTAGTGGGATGCGAATGCCGAGCGAATCGTCGGCATGAATACTCCGATTGGGTTCACCGATACACCGCGGCGGCGCTTATCGGTGACCTTCCGGGCCCGAACTTCAGGGTCCGTGGCGACGCTTGCCGTTCGCCTGAATTTGGTCGCAGGTTGAAACTGCGGCAAAGGGTCTTGTCGTGCCAAGAGATCCAAGCCATGCGCCGAGAGCTCGTGGTCACCTCTGAGACGAACGACGGTTGCGTTGGCTGTCTTGAGTCGCAAATTGCCCCGCGCAGCCAGTCGTCGACCGTGTCGGTCATCGGGGTCGACCGAGTCATCCCGGCGATGTGAGTATCATCCGAGTCCCAATTCCCGGCCAATCGCTCCAGCCGTGGGTCGGACCATAAGCCGCTCGGCGGGTGCAGTGCTCGGGCATCGTGTCGCCTCAACGATTCGGGTCCGCTCAAAATCGGTCGGGACGGGAGGATCGGTCAGGCCGTGGCGATGGATCTGGAGTTTTTCGACGCGTGGTGGAGCGGTCGGCGCTCGGTATTTGCCGTGAGGTCCGGGGAGCTAGGTTCCCGATGATGGAGTGTGAACTGATATGACCGACCAGCTGAGATTCGACGGCGAGATCGCCCTTGTCACCGGAGCCGGCGGTGGTCTGGGCCGCGAGCATGCGCTCCTGTTGGCTGAACGCGGAGCGGCCGTGGTTGTGAACGACCTCGGCTCACCAACAATGAGCGGCCAGGAACATGATGACGGACCAGCACAGCGTGTCGTCGATGAGATCCGTGAAGCCGGGGGCAGCGCTGTCGCCAACAGCGATTCAGTGTCGACCCGTCACGGCGGTGCAGCCATGGTCAACCAAGCCATCGAGACATACGGGGGGCTCGACATCGTGATCAACAATGCGGGCATCATCCGAAACAGAACCTTCCTCAACCTCGGTGTCGATGAACTCGAACCGATTCTCGATGTGCACCTGAAGGGAGCGTTCTTTGTCACGCAGCCCGCCTATGAACACATGAAGGCGGCCAAGTACGGCCGCATCGTCAACACATCATCGGGCTCAGGATTATTCGGCTCCTTCGGTCAGGCCGCCTATGCCGCAGCCAAGGCGGGGATCATGGGTCTGACCAAAACATTGGCAATCGAAGGACGCCGCTACGGAATCAACGTGAACGCCATAGCACCCGGCGCGCTGACACGGATGACCGGTGATGTGTTGGGTCATGACAGCCCTACGGCCGAATTGTTCGGACTCGACGGCGCCGACCTCGAACGACAGATGGGACCACATCAGGTATCACCCGCAGTTGTGTTTTTGGCCCATCGCTCATGCGAACTGACCGGCGAGACGTTGTCGGCTTCGGGCGGACGAGTGGGTCGAGCCTTTGTCGGCGTCACCCCAGGGATCTACGACGACGAACTCGACCTGGAAACGGTGGCGGCACGGATCGACGAGATCACGGACGAAGCTGGCTACATCGTGCCGTCCAACGTGGACCAGGAGATCAACCTACTGGTCGACTTCCTCCGCCCATGAGCCGGGTCCAGTGATCGCCCTCGGTGGCAGTGCTGCGTACCTCGGCCTTTCGTCATCGCGAGGAGTTCGTCGGCACTCCACATCTTGTTCCTTGCCCTGAAGTCCCGCTAGCCGGCGTGCGCGAACGCCTCAACCCGGGACCGAAGCGTCACACAAAAGTTGACGCGGCATTGAAGGACTATCGAGGGGGCATGTGAGCCGAAGTGCCTTGAGCCTGCATAGTCAAGTCTCGAGGGGTCGTTCTTGAGTGTTCCATCCTCGGCGCGTGATCTCTGCCTGCACGGCCTCGATACAGGTTCGTTGATGGGCCGACGTCTCTTCGGGCGTTCGCGATCTGGCTATTGCGTGGTACTCAGATGTGACGCCAAGAGTCTTGGCAAAGTCGATTGAGTAGGCCATGAAGTCGATCGTGCGTCTGTACTTGGTGGTGAGAAACAGTTGGCGGGCAGTTGCGTCGTCGTTTTCGGCCGGGGCGAGGGCTACGAAGACGAGCAGCATGCTTCCTGCTTCGAGTCGCACCCGGCCAGTCTCTGCGGAACGATTGTGCACGTGGCCAGTGGTCGGGACAGCTGAGGAGACATGACCGCATGAGCCATCCAACGCCGAAGGTACATCCGGTCTACAACCCGCATCAGCGCAAGGTCTAGGTTTAGTTACATGTGGATGAGATTGCGTCAGATCGCGGTGGTTGCTTCGGACTTGCAGAAAGTAGGCGCCGAGATCACCGGTGTTCTTGGAGCCGAAGCCTGTTTCACGGACCCCGGCGTTAAACAGTTCGGACTCAAGAATACGCTGTGGCCGATCGGCACGCAGATGCTCGAAGTTGTCACGCCAATCGCTGACGGAACTGCAGGTGGCCGCTACATCGAACGCCGAGGCGGCGACGGCGGCTACATGGTGATCACTCAGGTCGATGATGTCGCTCGACGCCGAGTCCGTGCCGCCGAACTCGGCGTGCGGGTCGCATTTGATTTGCACTACCCCGACGAAGGCCATGACGGCATTCAGCTTCACCCCGGCGACACGGGCGGTTCGTTCTTCGAGATGGACCAGATGACCATGCCAGGCGGCGACGCTGTGGGCGGACCGTGGTATCCAGCCGGTAAGAACTGGGAACCCTACGTGAACACCAGTCGAGTCAGCGGCATCTCCGCCGCTGAACTACAAAGCCCAGAACCCGATCGTTTGGCACAACGGTGGGCCGAGATCGCCGAGATCGGCCTGACACCCGATGCCGACGGCAACCCAACGATGCAACTCGACAATGCCACCCTGCGGTTCGTCGAAGACACCGACGGGCGCGGCGAGGGCCTCGGCGGCATCGATGTGACCGTGACCGATCGAGATGCCATCCTGGATGCTGCTGATCGGCTCGGTTGTTCGGTAAGCGACGATCAAGTGTCGGTGGCTGGCCTACGGGTCAACCTGCGATAGCCCCCGAGGCCACGCTCCAACGAAAGCAGCCCCTCGAAAAGTTACCTTCCCCAGGGGACGTAACTTTTCGCACAAAGAGCCGCCAATCGGGTGGAACGGGTCATGATACTTGCGCTTGTCGGGAGCGACCCGAAGCAGGAGTGACACCCAAGAGCCGACAGATTGCAGCAGTAATCTCAGGCTTGTTCATTGTGGAGAAGTGGAACTGGTTCACGCCGTGTTCAGCCAGTTGGCGGCACGGTTCGGCAGCAGTGGTGGCTGCGATCATCTGGTGGACTTCGGGCGCATCTTCGAGGACGGCGAAGAGCTCATGTATCCAATGTGGGATTGTGGTGCCGCAGCGTTCGGAGAACCGGCGGATACCAGCAAAAGGTCGGCTGCATCGCGATAGCCGCCCGCTACTGATCCGCCGGTCGAGCCGTCGGGAGCGCCGCCCCGCAGCGCCACGATGTGGCGGACACCTGCAGCGATGTAGTCGTCGATGACTTTGCCGACTTGCTGCTGGGTTGCGCCGACACAGGTCAGGTGGCCTGCAACCGCCATATCAGTGGCGGCCTCCAGGCTTGTAGTGATTTCATCAACTACGGGAGCGTGTGCCTGCTGGTTAGGATCGCCCGATGACTGACACCGCTGCTGGCGCCGTCGCGCTACTGAAGAGGCATCGTTCCATCCGCAAATTCACCGATGAGCCAATCACCGACGACATGGTGAACGACATCATCGGCGCAGGCCTCGCTGCAGCGACATCGAGCAACCTTCAGGGCACAACCGTGATCCGGGTGCGCAACCCCGAGACTCGTTCCGCCATCGCCACACTCGCTGGCGGTCAGAGTTACGTCGAGTCGTGTGCAGCATTTTTCATCTGGTGCGCCGATCTGCACCGCTCTGCGGTCGCGTGCGAGATGGGCGGTGGCACCTTGAGCGAAGGCATGACCGAACACTTCATCATTGCGACAAGCGACTGCTCCCTGGCGGCCCAGAACGCAGTGGTCGCTGCCGAATCGCTTGGGCTCGGGATCTGCTACATCGGCGGCATTCGCAACGACCCGCAGCAGGTTGCGGATCTGCTTGAACTCCCCGACCAAGTGTATCCGGTGTTCGGCATGTGTCTTGGCTGGCCCGATCAGGATCCCATGCTCAAACCCAGGCTTCCTCTCAGTGTGACGCTTAAGGAAGAGCGCTACGACGAGACCAATGATCGTGCTGGCATCGAGGCCTACGACAAGACGCTCCGGGAGTATTACCTCGAGCGCACCGGTGGCAAACGGGAGAGCACATGGACTGCGGACATGTCGGGGCTGCTCGGCAAGGAATCGCGACCACACATGAAGGGTTTCCTAGCCGACCGCGGCTTCACGATGCGTTAGCGGTGTTGCACCGCTCCGCTCGGGCCGACGTTCGTCGGA
>DNHM01000175.1 GCA_003485885.1 Acidimicrobiaceae bacterium | reverse complement strand
GGCCATGGGGCTTCCGGCGATCGATACCAGCAGCCCATCCCGTGGCTGGTCAAGCGGTTGGTCGGCGAACACGGATTCATCGGCCTCTCGCTCGACGGCCCGGTGCACGGTCGGCGTCAGGCCGGCGATGGTGGCCGTGACGCGTTCTGGCCCGAGTGGGAACGCCCAGGCACGGTCGACGACATGACCGCCGACTGGATCACGGCGTTGGACTTCGTGCAGTCGCAGGCTGACGTCGGCGTAGGTCCGGTCGGATATTGGGGCCTGTCGATGGGCACGATCTATGGCGCTCCGTTTATTGCTGCTGATGACCGGATCGAGATCGCCGTGCTTGGACTCATGGGCATCACTGGTCCTGATCACTTCCGCCCAACGATCACCGCAGCCGCTGGCGACATCACCATCCCGGTGTTGTTCATCGTGCAACTCGAAGATGAGTTGTTCACCCGGCAGGACTGCCTGGCATTGTTTGATGCCCTTGCCAGCTCCGACAAACGGCTGCACGCCAACGCTGGACTACACCCTGACGTTCCCGTGGAGGAACTACACCATTCGGTCGACTTCCTAGTTGCCGGCCTTATGGGGGAGAGGCAAGCTCGCACGCCAGCGTTCTCGGTCCCGGGTTAACCCTGGGTTTGGAGGACTTGCTCGGCGGCCGCTGCGGTTCATAGTGTCGCTGTCATGGCTGATGTCGAACGCCAATTTGTAAATGCTCGTCGTGCTGATCCAACAGGGCCGGGACGAGACCTGCGATATATCCCGAGCTCCGTCAGCGACGGCGAAATTCTGACCGCGGACGAGATCGATCGGTATAACCGCCAAGGGTTTCTGGAGCCGCGACAGGTGTTACCCGCCAGCGATGCAGTCGATCTGCGGGGTTACTTCGATGATTTGTTAGAGCAGGTCCTCGCCGCCGACGACAATCGCAACTCGTATTCGATCAACACCTACCACGTGATCTGTGAGCGGCTACACGACCTGGTCACCGACCCTCGTATCACTGCGTTGGCAGCCGATCTCCTCGGCGACGAAATTGTCTGCTGGGGAAGCCACCTGTTCGCCAAACTCCCGAACGACGGCAAGGAAGTCCCGTTTCACCAAGACGCCGTCTATTGGCCGATGACACCCAGCCGCTCGGTCAGTGTGTGGTTGGCGATCGACGATGTCGATGAAGGGAACGCCGCGATGCGTTTTATTCCTGGCAGCCATCTGGACGGAGCACTCCATCATCACCTGCGCGATCTCGACGGCAGCCGGGTACTCGGCCAAGAGGTTGACTCGCAGGAGCTCGAAGGTCGACCCCAATACATGAATGCGATGCCGGCCGGTTACGCGTCGCTGCACAGCGACATGCTGCTTCACGGTTCGGCTGCCAATACCTCGATGCGGCGGCGGGCAGGGCTGACACTGCGTTACGTCGGTGCCGACGTGCGGCTCCTCGATGGGTATGACTACTGGCGGAAGTCAGCAGTGCATGTGCGCGGCGGCGACCCATCTGACTTTTGGTACAACCGTCGCCGGCCCGACGGTGAACATCCCGAGAAGATGGCCCAGCTCTGGGGCGAGTTCGACGGCCAACCAATGGATGACTAGTTGGTCGCCGCCGGGCGGGTGTTGGGTTACTGGCTCATGTGGTAGCCGCCGTTGGGTGACAGGACTTGTCCGGTCATGAAGTTCGCTTCTTCCGAGGCGAGATAGACCGCGGCCCAGGCAATGTCGTCAGGTACCCCGAACCGCCGCATTGGGGTGGCCGCCTCGATCAGCGCCTTTGCGCCGCCGATCGGCGCGGTCATGGGTGTGTCGATGAAACCAGGCGCAATGGCGTTGACCCGAATGTTGCGAGGGACAAGCTCGCGAGCGAGTGAGCGGGTCAGTCCCAAAATCCCGGCCTTGGCCGCGCAATAATGCGGCGAACCAGCGCCGCCAGCGGTGCCCATGATCGAACCCATCGAGATGATGTTGCCCGACATCTGAGGCGCCATGATCTTCAGCGCCTCGCGGGTGCAGAAGAAGGTGCCATCGAGATGTATGGCCAGCATCCGACGCCAACGTTCGTCGCTTAGGTGCATGGTTACGTCGACAAATGTTTCGATCGGGCCGCCCGCTTGTATTTCGGCCACTTGTTGGAACGTCCGTCGTTCACGCTCGAGTCGGTCTTCTTCGGGCTGGTCAAGACCGATGCCAGCATTATTTACAAGCACATCGAGACGACCAAAACGTTCAGCGACCTCCTTGAATCCGGCCTCGACTGCGGCGGAGTCCGATACATCGAAGCCGACCCCGATCGACTCGCCGCCCAACTCGGACGTCATCGCTTCCGCATCTTCTGCCCGCAGATCGTTAATGACCACGGTGGCGCCTTCCTCAGTGAACCGCCGGGCTATCTGTGCGCCGAGCCCAGAAGCTCCCCCGGTGATCAGGGCGATCTTGCCTTGTAAACGATTCATGGTCTTATCCCCTAGAAGTAGATAGTTCGATGCCCCACTTCTACTCGCTGCCAGCGACGGTGAACAATCATCGGAACGGCATCCAGGGAAAGCATGGTCCAAGGCGTGCCAGAAGCAGCTTGTGAGATTGGCCGGCTCATCGATGCGAGACGGCGACTTCGCCACCGCATTCGCCAAAATGGCACAAGGCATGGCAGCCGGAGTACCCGAGAGCGAATGGGTTGCTGAATTACGCCTTGTAGCCGGCCGACTGATCGTCGAGACGGCGAGTCGGCTTATCACCGCCGATCACACAAACGAGATTGTCGAGGCAGCGTACGAGGCACTGATCACAGCGGAACCGTGGGACCGGCGCCATTTCGATGGGCTCATGTCTCATCATCGTGAGGCCGGAGACGAGGCCGCAGCGTTAGATGTTGAACGAAGATGGTTTGCAGACGACTCCTAGAGCGTCGACTCGTTCGAACGCGGTGCGTTCTCCCCGTGAGGGGGCGTGGAGATCCTTGAACACGACGAAGAATCAGTTCCTGACCACTCGATCCTTGAACGGGCCGCCGGATTTATCGCTCGGCTGCTCTATCCGTTCGCAACTGTCGCATGAAAGAGGTAACCCTCTAACGCGTCTTGGAGTTCTGACCTGTCCTGGTCGTTTGCGTTGACCAGAGTGACGGTGACGTTCATCCCCCGTGGCCCGCCAGCTCTCGCTTCTACGTCTCCAGTCAGCTCTCGTTCGGCCAGGACCTTTTGCACCGCGCGTTGCGTGGCCTCTTCGCGGAGCACCGGCTTGAAGATCTTGCCAACAGCAGTCATAGGGATCGCTTCGACGATGCGGATGTCCTTGGGCCATGCAGGTCGTTCGCTGATTTCGGCCTCTGCGAAGCTACGCAATTCGTTTTCGCTGGTGACGGTGTCAGGGCGGAGTTGCACATAACAGACGGGAAGTTCGCCGGCGTAGGAATCGGGCATCCCCACGGCTGCGGCGACAGCGACCGCGAGGTGACGTTGGAGAGTGTTCTCGATCATCAAGGGGTCGATGTTGTGCCCGCTGCGGATGATCAGATCCTTGGACCTACCAGCGATGTAGATCCTGCCTTCTGCGTCGGTATAGCCGAGGTCACCGCTATTGAGTTCTCCGTTGACGAAGGTCCCAGCGTTCTGATCAGTGTTGCGGTACCCAGGTGACACGGTTGGGCCACCGATCGCCAACACCCCGACTTCGCCGACGTCACACGGGTCGCCCAGTGACCCGTCCTGGGTGAGGCGTCGAACGCTGACCTGCGTATAGGGGAGCCGGAGGCCGACTGAGCCTGCACCTCCTTCACCCTCGAACGGGTTACAAGAGATCAACCCCGACGCCTCGGTCATCCCAAAGATCTCGTTGAGCTTCTTGCCCGTGACCGCCTCGAACTTCTCGCGCACCGCAACAGGGAGCGACGACGCACCGGTGAGGCCACCTCGAACCGAAGTGATGTCAGCCCCGTCGAGAGGTATCTCCGCGATCGCTCCGATCGAAGTAGGCACGCCACCTGCGAGCGTTACCCCGTAGCGTTCGCAAAGTCGCCAGAAATTCGTCACCATCGCAGGGTTCCTCAGCCCTGATGGGGACATCAGCACGATCTCGGACCCGGCCAGGAACGTGCTGATACCGAGCAGGATCGTGCCAGCTACATGGAACATGGGCAGGGTGCCAGTAACGACGTCGTCGGGCCCAAGGTTCATCAGCGCGGCGCAGCCGAATGCCGCGGTCAACTGGCCATTGTGGCTGTGGGCGGCAAGCTTCGGGACTCCGGTCGTCCCGCCAGTGTGGAAGTACGCAGCAACATCGTCCCCTCGACCTGGGGTTCCGAACACCAGCCGGTCCGATGGATAATCGCCGATTTCGACAAAGAAGTCGATGACGCCATCGACCGATGGCGTGCCAGGCGGCACAACCCGTACCACGGTGAGGTCGGGCATCTGACGCTTCAGCTCGAGTGATTTCTCCCAGATATCGAGCTGAGGATGCGGGCCGAAGGTGACAAGAATCCTTGCGTCCGAAGCTTCCAGAAGACCCCGGATGTGATCGGGCTGCAAAAGGAAATTGATTGGTACCGCATACCCAACGGTCTCGGCTGCCCAGAGCACCGCATGGGTCTCGATGAGCGTCGGCAACATGAAGGCCACACCTGGCCGCTCACCGCCGAGACCAGAAAACATGTTGGCGGTCTGACGAACGAGGGCTAACAATTCTGTGTAGTTCACGCTGCGAGGGTCTTCGTCGACATCTCCCGTCATCAGCATCGTAAGAGCGGTCCGATCGCCATATTCCTCCGCAGCGCGAAGCAAGACGTCGTACACACTGTTGCCAGGCAGTCGCTCGTCGAGAGGCATCTCTGCCTCGAACTGCTCCACGTCCGAAAGTGTTTTCAACGGATTTGCAAGCCAGCTCGTCATCATGGACTCCTCACGCAGCCGGCCACCGTAGCCAATCACTGTTGTCTGCTGACAGTGGTTTGTCTGCTGACAGGAGTTGCGGTTACCTTCAGCTTCGTGATGCTCTCGATTGTTGCACGGTCGTCGATAGCCCCAACTGGAGATCGGTAACCTAGCTGTCGGTTGGCCAAGTCACCGGCCGTCTCCACGGTTGCGTGCAGCTGCCACCAGGGATACTGCAACAGTCAGCCGCCAGCGATGTTGAGTGCTCCTACCGACCGGCTGCTGCACCCTCACTGCAAGAGGCATCACACGGCTCTGCGGATATTCACCGAGCGATGCGCGACTATCGTGCGTTCACCTAGCCAGGAGGACAGCAGCATGCGCAGGCTCGACGAACGGGTGGCCATTGTCACCGGTGCAAGTTCCGGTATCGGCCGGGCGATCGCCCAGCGATTTGCGGAAGAGGGAGCAGTGGTGGTGATCGCCGATGTACGCACCGAACCACTCGAGGGTGGCGAGCCGACCGTCGACACGATCGTCGCCCACGGCGGCCGGGCGGAGTATCTCCAGGTCGACGTGTCGTCGTGGGAACAGATGGATGCGCTGGTCAGCGAGACAGTCGAGCGCCATGGTGCGCTGGACATCATGGTTAACAACGCTG
>DNHM01000061.1 GCA_003485885.1 Acidimicrobiaceae bacterium | reverse complement strand
CGTGGGAAGCCGACGAGTGGCGGTTCGGTGTCGACGAGGGAATCGTCGATGGGCGGCGACTACCCCAACTCATCGCCAATCCCATGGCCAGGGAAGTCTTTCAAACCCCTCGTCAAGTGTTGCGCAGCGACACGGTCGTGAGCATCCTGATGGACAACTCAGGTTCGATGAAGGCACAACGGTACGAGACCCTGGCGGTGCTTGCCGACACACTGAGTCGGGCGCTGGACCTGGCTCGTGTTCCACACGAAATCCTAGGTCATACCACCGCAGCGTGGACCGGGGGTCGAGCTATGACCGATTGGAAGGCAGCCGGGAAACCCGAGAATCCCGGCCGGATCTCCGAGGTGTGTCGGGTTGTCTACAAGGACGCTGACACCACATGGAAGCGGGCCAGGCACTCGTTGGCGTCTATGCAGCTCACTCGTCACTTCCGTGAGAGCATCGACGGCGAAGCCATCATCTGGGCCCACGGCCGGCTCATGCGCCGGCCCGAACGCCGCAAGGTGTTGGTCGTCGTGTCCGACGGAGCACCCGCCGAGGCGGCCACCAACAAGGCGAACCGTCGGGGATATCTCGCTGACCATCTCGCCAACGTTGTCGACTACATCGAACGCCGCACCCCGGTCGAGATCGGAGGGCTGACTGTCGACCACGACGTGAGCACCATCTTCCGTCGTTCAACGCCGATCGATCTCGATGCCACACTCACGATTGGGGCCTATGGCGTATTCGAGGAACTGTTTCACTGAGAGAATCGGTGGTCGGCTACCCCCGATAGTCGCGAGTCCTACCCAAATCCGCGGCGAGACGTCTGTCTGCGCGCCTTGCCACAATCTTGCCGAATCGTTGGCAGATGCTTGCAGGGCCACTGGTTCGCTTTAAGCACTCGACAAACCAGGGGACCAGCGACCATGGCAGACGCCAACACCGAGCCGAACACCGAGACCGACCCGCCGGCAGGCACGATGAGCAGGCGTAAGGTGCTTGGAAGTCTGGCTGCGGGAACGGTGGTGTTAGGTGTGCCGAGTGTCGCCGCTGCACAAGAGGGCCGACGTGGTCGACGGGGCGGCTCCGCCCGAGGGCGAGGCGTCCCCCCAAACGACGGTGGTCAAGCAGTTGGCCCAGCGCAGTTTTCCCGCATCTTCGAAGGTGCGCAGCCGTTTGATGAGGTCGATGATGAACTCACAGCCATGCTGGCCGAACTCGGCGCCCGTGGCGGTCTGCTTGATGCCAAGGATCCGCTCGAAGAAGGACCGATCCGGCTGATCACTGAGCCGGAACTCAGCGTCAACAACGCAAACAATCCGAACCACACTGCGGGCACGACGTTCATGGGACAGTTCTTGGACCATGACATCACCCGAGACGCAGGCTCCACACTCGGTCAGCCGCAGTCGCTCAATCGCAGCACCAACCTGAGTTCGGCACGCTTCGACCTTGACAGCGTGTACGGCGGGAACCCCGCAGACTCGCCGCAGTTGTATCGAAGCGACGACAACATCTTGTTCAAAGTCGAGAGTGGCGGCCTGTTTGAAGATCTACCTCGCGACAGCAGTGGTCAAGCACGTATCGCCGATGCTCGCAACGATGAGAATCTCATGATCGCCGGTATCCACGTAGCCTTTCTGAAGTTTCACAATGCAGTCGTTGAGCGGGTTCGTGCCACCACCGATCTCGACGGCGATGAAGCGTTCGCAGAAGCACAACGCCTCGTCACCTGGCACTACCAGTGGTTGATCCTGCATCAGTTTTTGCCGCAGTTCATTGGCCAATCCATGGTCGACGACATCCTGACCAATGGACGAAAACACTTCACAACGTCGACGCCCACGATCCCCGTCGAGTTCCAGGCGTCGGCGTACCGTTTCGGCCACTCGATGATTCGGCCGTCGTATCGAGCGAACATGGCAGGTGACAACGGCGAACCGTTCTTTGGCATGGTGTTCGACCCGGCAGAGTTTGGCAAGAACGACCCGGCTGACATGAACGGCGGGAGTCGGGCGCCCCGCCGGTTCATTGGTTGGCAAACGTTCTTCGACTTCGGCGATGGTGAGGTCAAACCGAACAAGAAGATCGACACCCAGATCTCCACGCCACTCTTCCAGCTACCGATGGGTTCCATCTCGACATCGCGAGGGGAACCGTTGGGTCCGACATCGTTGGCAACGCGGAACCTACTGCGCCACATCACCTGGGGGATCCCGTCCGGTCAAGATGTGGCAGCGCGAATGGGCGTTGACCGGCTCACAGCACGTGACCTGGTCGACGTTAACGACATTGTCCCTCGCCTCGCAGGTGCTACCCCGTTATGGCTGTACATCCTGCGCGAAGCCGACGTTGTAGAAGACGGGATGCGACTCGGGCCGGTTGGAGGTCGCATCGTGGGCGAAGTCTTCATCGGCCTGTTGCAGATGGACCCGAATTCGATTCTTACTACCGGCGTTGGATGGCGACCGACTCTTGCGTCCCGAGTCGGTACCGGTGACTTCTTCATGGCGGACATGTTGACGGCCGCTGGTGTCGACCCCGATAGCAGGGGCCAGTAGTGCTCGCCACGCGTCACTACCATGGAGTCGGACTAGGACCGGCATTATGAATCAGCAACCAGCGACAGTTCTCGTGGCCGAAGACGACACCGAGATACGTACCGCGCTCGAGCGGATCTTGCGCTACGAGGGTTATCAACCCATCACCGTAAACGATGGTGCCGCGGCGCTCGAGGCCATCACCGAACAAGAACCCGACCTGATCGTGCTCGATGTAATGATGCCGTTTGTCGACGGTCTTTCGGTCTGTCGCCGAATCCGTGAACGGGGCAACCGCACTCCTGTGCTCATGCTTACCGCACGCCACGAGATCAGCGACCGTGTTGCTGGTCTCGACGCTGGTGCCGACGATTACTTGCCAAAACCTTTCGACCTCGAAGAGTTGCTCGCTCGTATCCGGGCGCTGTTGCGTCGAGCATTGCCCGACGAATCAGAAGTTCTACAGGCGGGCGACCTGGTGCTCGATCCTCAGCGCCACGAGGTCAAGATGGGGGACACTCCAATCGAACTGACTCGGACCGAGTTCGAGATACTGGCGTTGTTGTTGCGAAATGTTGGCATCGTCCTCGAACGGGGCGTCATGTACGAACGGGCGTGGGGATATGACTTCGACGGCTCGTCTCGATCCCTAGATGTCCATGTCGGGTACCTGCGCCGCAAACTCGAAGCAAGCGGCGCCGACCGCATGATCGAAACGGTGCGCGGTATCGGTTTTGTGCTCCGGCCCTGATGCAGACACCTCGTCGCACGTTTGGCCTGGGTGCTCGGCTGGCGCTGGTGTTCGCGCTGCTCGCAGCGCTCACTGCGCTGGTTACCGCAGGAGTTAGTGCTGATTCAACAAGCCGGCAGGTCAACGCCGACATTGATAGTTTCCTGAAAGTCCGATCTCTCGACGTCGCAGAGGGGCGTCGAGCAGATATTCCTCGAGTCGCCGGTAACCGGCTGGGGCAAGGCAATCGCAGTGATCTCCCCAGGCCAGCCGATGCCGCCGCCGAGGACGTTATCGATGACATACGTTCTCTGGTTGACTCCGATGCCGAGGTCCAGCTGCTAAACGCCGATGGCAACATCATCGTCACGGCGGGTGTTGCGTTGCCCGTTGAAAAGGTTGATGAGAAGTTCCTCAACCGGTTCGGGCCACTCTTGTTGCGCACTATCGAGGTGGATGGCGAGGACTACCGCATGATCACTCGCCATGTCGAGGGTGGTGGGGCTGTGCAGGTAGCGCAGAGTTTGAGTACCACGAATGCACTCCTGGGGGATCTCCGGTCCGAGCTACTGCTCGTGGGTGTTGGTATGTCCGTGCTAGCGGCGCTTCTGGGGTGGGGCATCGCACAAACCGCCACCCGGCCGTTACGGCGCCTTACGAATACGATCGAAACCGTCGCAGCAACCGAGGACCTGTCCACGCCGGTTGTGTTACGCCGTAGCGACGAGATCGGTCGGCTATCCGAGGAGTTCGACGCTCTGTTGAAGACACTCGGCGCCAGCCGCGATCAACAACAACGGTTGGTGCAAGACGCTGCCCACGAATTACGGACACCACTGACAAGCGTGCGGGCAAACATCGACTTTCTTGGAATGGCCACCGGCCTCGACGAAGGCGAACGTCGTTCGACCCTGGCGAGCATCAAGGCCGAACTGGCCGAGCTGAGTGCTGTTCTTGCCGAGGTCGTCGAACTGGCTACGGAATCTCGCGATACGGCAAGCTTCGAACCGGTGGATCTCGCGAATGTCGCGGATGCGGCCCTTGCACAGTTTGCGTTGCGGTCGGCGCGTCCCGTCGTCCGTCGACTCTCACCCAGCGAGGTCCTGGGCGATCAATCGGCGTTGGTCCGTGCAGCGCAGAACCTCATCGGCAATGCCGACAAGTACAGCCCCGAAGGGCTGCCGATTACCGTGACGGTGTCACAAGGTTCACTTTTCGTATCTGACGAGGGTCCTGGCATCGAGCCAGCTGAGCGCACGCGGATCTTCGATCGGTTCTATCGCAGTGATCGTGACCGGTCAGCTCCTGGTTCAGGGTTGGGTCTTGCCATCGTTGCTAAAGCAGCGACTGAACACGGCGGCGGCGTGTGGGCCCGAGACGCACCGACCGGCGGAGCCGAAGTGGGATTCACGCTGCCCGTTCTCTAAAGGTTCGGTTGGGGCGGACCTCGCGGTGAGTCGAGCAATATCGTGTAGTCCGTGCCGCTGCCACCGTTGCCGTCACCTCTTGCCGGTGCACTTGGTCGTCCCGTCTGGAATGAAGCGCGCGCTCCTGGCGAACGCGCTCGGTTGAACGCTTCAGCGATTCGTCTTGACCCGGTTGCAAACGAACGGATCGTCCTGGTCACGGGTTATCTGGCCGGCGCCTCGAGCGCTTCAGCGTTGCAGCCGTGGCTTCTGAGCGCCGGGTACGACGTGTGCGTGGCCGATGTCGGCCGCAATGCTGCGAGCAGCACCCACGCGGCTGGCCGGATTGCCGAAGCACTTATGGACGGCGACAAACCGTCGATCCTGATAGGTCACAGCCGAGGTGGCCAACAATGTCGAGTTGCTTCGCAACGCCATCCCAGCCGCGTCTCTCAACTCATCACACTGGGGGCGCCGGTGCGTATGCACCTGCCTCGCCAGATCGTGCTTCGCTCGTCGATCGAGGCATTGCGCGTTCTGGCTCGGTTTCCCTTTGGTCCACAAGCCGATCCGGAAGGCGACGCTGTCTACGAGAACGACCTGCTTTCACCGTTCGATGTCGACGTGCCATGGACAACCGTCTGGTCAAAGACCGATGGGATAGTCGAGTGGCAGGCCTGTCTCGATGAGCGGGCGACCTCGCTCGAGGTGCGTTGCTCTCACTCGGGCATGTTGGCATCGGTGCCAAGTTTCGAAGCGATCGCCACGGTGCTCAACAACCGCTGATAGACGGGCTTGGTAATCGGCAGCACGTGTGATGCCGGAGTGCAACACTCTTGAGGTGATGTTCTTGTGCTGGTGACGCTCGGTCTCGATAACACGCTCAGGGATCGCACGGCAGCGATCGAAACCCGGGCTGAGCAGTCCTGCATGCAACGCGACCTCCCGCATGCCGGCAACGACGGGTGCCGCAGCCGCGTCGAGGCGTTTGCCTCGAGTAGACACCAGTTCGAACTGCCCGATGTCGCCGATCAATCGGTCGATACATGAGCCCCGTGCACACGGCGGTGCTCGTCGAAGGTGAAAGCGATCGCCAGGCGGTACTCGCTGCTGCTTCGGCCGAAGGCCGCGACCTAGCGGACGAGGGTATTCTCGTTGTCGCCATGGGTGGAGCAACGAACATCGAACGTGCCGTCCGCACCTACGGCCCCACCGGACGTGACCTTGATCTTGTCGAGTTATGTGACGAACCAGAACGACACTTCTTTGAGCGTTACCTCGATACCGACGACATCTTCGTATGCAGCAGCGACCTCGAAGATGAACTCATTCGAGCGATGGGTCTGGATGAGATGGTGGCTTTCATCGAAGATCAGGGCGAGTTGAAGCCGTTTCGGACGGTCCAGAAACAACCAGCGCAACGAGACCGGACGCTGGCCCAACACGTACACCGATACTGCGGCATCCGGGCTGGGCGCAAGGTCCGGTATGCCGAGGCAATGGCGGCGCAGGTCGCTCCTGACCGCACACCTCCACCGCTTCGACAACTGTTGGACTGGGTGTGAGTGGACTGGGTGTGAGCTGGGCCTGGATCGCTTCGGACTACGGCGAGTAGTCCTGGAGCTGACTGCTTCGTCCGTTACCGGTCTCTGGGCGTGGCTCGGTCGACCGGCTGGACCCACCACTGCAACGCTGACGAGCAGTAGATTGCCTCCATGGCAATTGCAGCATTTATCGGTCTCGGAAACATGGGTTACCCAATGGCAGGGCATCTGGCTGCTGCCGGTCACGAGGTGCGAGTTTTCAATCGCACGTCGGCCAAGTCCGAGCAATGGGCGGGTGAACATGCCGGCACGGCGTGCGCTACGCCAGCCGAAGCAGCCCGAGGCGCAGATTTCGTAGCGCTTTGCGTGGGCGCCGACGCCGATGTCCGAGCAGTCAGTTATGGCGACGACGGTGTACTCGCGTCCATGGCCGAAGGTTCGGTGCTGGTTGACCACACCACGGCATCTGCCGAATTGGCTCGAGAGCTCGGTCAAGCTTGCGAAGCAACAAGTATTGGTTTCGTCGATGCGCCGATCTCTGGTGGCCAGGCCGGTGCCGAGAATGGTGCGTTGAGCGTGATGTGTGGGGGAGTAGAAGCCGACTTCGATCGAGCGCTCCCACTGATCGACGCCTACTCGTCAGCGGTGACGTTGGTTGGCGAAGTGGGCAGCGGCCAGCTCACCAAAATGTGTAACCAGATCCTCTGCGCCGGCGCCATCCAAGGAGCAGCCGAAGCGATCGCCTTCGGCCAGAAGGCTGGCTTGGACATGGACAAGGTGTTGGCCGCCGTAACCAAGGGCGCTGCAGGCTCGTGGTACCTGAGCAACCGGGGTACGACCATGGTGAATGATGAATTCGACTTCGGTTTCGCCGTCGACTGGATGGCCAAGGACCTGGGCTTGGTGCAAGAAGAAGCCGGCGCGATGGGCGCCAGCACGCCACTCACCGAACTGGTGAGCGGCTACCTCAAGGCAACCCAGGACGCTGGCGAAAACCGCATGGACGCCACCGCGATCGTTCGGCGCTATCGGGACTGATCGACATGGTGGCCGTTCTGGTCGGTGCTCTACTCATTGCGCTCACAGGTGGAGGCCTCGTGTGGCTTGGCCGTGGCATGGAGGCGGGTCAGCTCAATCCGAACATGGGACACATGACGGCACGTAACACGACTCCTGCATCGTGGCGGAAGATGCAAACGACGG
>DNHM01000139.1 GCA_003485885.1 Acidimicrobiaceae bacterium | reverse complement strand
AGGATTACGGCCGCTCACGACGACCAATTCCTGCGTCGGCTCGAAGACGTCCTCCAGAACTGTGATGGGGCGAACGAACTCGACCAAGCAGTGCATCGTGTCGACTCGCAGGTGCACGATGTGACCAAGTTGACGCTGTGGGCCGCCAGGCCGCTCCATAACTGCGTTTGTCTGAGGCTGTAGCCGAGGGTTAGCCGGCCGCTAGCGGGTAGGGCGCTAATCTTCGTCGAACCAGACGGCGACGCCCAGACCCCACATCTCAACAGGCAATTCGGTGCAACCAGCAGCCGATCCCGGGCACAATGGTGCCCTATGAGCATCACTTGGACACCGGACACCTGGCTCGACCGCCCTGCGGCGCAACAGCCAGCTTGGCCAGACGCCGATGCGCTCAACGGTGTGCTCGACAAGATCGCAACGCTCCCCCCGCTGGTCTTCGCTGGTGAAGCACGCGATCTGACCGAAGCACTCGGTGAAGTAGCGCAAGGCCGTGCGTTTCTGCTGCAAGCAGGAGATTGTGCCGAGTCGTTCGACGGTTATTCGGCCGACGGCATCCGTGACCGACTCAAGGTCATCCTCCAGATGGCGGTAGCGCTCACCTATTCCGGCGGGCTTCCTGTAGTCAAGGTTGGCCGCATCGCTGGCCAGTTCGCCAAACCTCGTTCCAGCGACACCGAAACCATCGATGGTGTTGAACTGCCGTCGTTCCGGGGCCACATCATCAACGACCCGGAGTTCGGCGAAGGTGCTCGCATCCCGAATCCCGAACGACTCCTGCAGGCGTACCAGCAGTCCGCCTCCACACTCAACCTGCTGCGCGCATTCACCAAGGGCGGTTTTGCCAACCTGGCCCAGGTCCACTCATGGAATCAGGAGTTCGTCGCTGCTTCCCCGCAGGGCAAGCGTTACCAGCAGCTCGCCGACGGCATCCAATCCGCTTTGCACTTCATGAATAGCTGTGGCATCGACATCGATGACTCGCGGCTCGAAGAGGTTGATTTCTACACCAGCCACGAAGCGCTGCTGCTTGACTACGAACGGGCGCTCACTCGCCAAGACAGCCTGACAGGTGACTGGTACGACTGTTCGGCTCACATGTTGTGGATTGGCGAACGCACCCGCCAGCTAGACGGTGCACATGTCGAGTTCCTGCGTGGGGTCAAAAACCCGCTGGGCTGCAAGGTTGGCCCCACTGCAACTCCCGAAGAAGTCCTGAGCATTTGCGAAACGCTCAACCCCGAACAGATTCCAGGACGCCTCACGCTGATCTCTCGGATGGGCGCCGACACAATTGGTCAGAACCTGCCGCCGCTCCTTCAGGCAGTGAAAGACGCCGATCATCCAGTGGTATGGGCATGTGACCCAATGCACGGCAACACCTTCACCAGCGACACTGGCCTCAAGACCCGCCACTTCGACGCCATCTGCCGCGAGGTCGAAGGTTTCTTCACTGCCCACGATCAGGTTGGAACCTGGGCTGGCGGTATCCATATCGAGCTCACTGGTGAAGACGTCACCGAGTGCCTGGGTGGAGGCGAGGACTTGGATCACTCCGATCTCGAGCACCGTTACGAAACGATTTGTGACCCTCGTCTGAACGGCAAACAGTCGATCGACCTTGCATTCCGCGTCGCCGAGTTCCTCCAGCGTTAACCAAGCGTCGTTACCTGACGGTGACTACAGACCAGACGGATCAACGGATCACAAGATGAAGCGGGATACCTTTCTTGTCGCGCTCGGACTGTTTGTGGTCGGCTACGGCACAAACGTGTCGACACCGTTCCTGGTGTTGTATCGGGATCGTCTCGACCTGAGTGCAAACGCAACCCAGCTCATCTTCGTGGTCTACGTCGTTGGGATTTTGAGCACGTTGATGCTCGCCGGTCAGCTATCCGACCGTTACGGTCGCAGACGACTGCTCATCGCTTCACTTGCCCTGTCGGCCCTTGGTTCAGCGATCCTGATCGGTGGCCGCGACAGCTTTGCGCTACTACTTATGGGTCGGGTCATACTCGGCGTGGTGAGCGGTCTCGGGTTAGGTGTTGGTGCCGCATGGCTTCAAGAACTGATGGGTCCAGCGCAACAACACAAGGCAGCCCTTGTAGCCACACTCGTGACCTATGGCGGATTTGGTGCTGCCCCACCGCTGTCTGTGCTCTATGAGTGGCTCGGCCCTTCCCCGCTCATCGTTCCGTTTGTCTTTCATATTGTGTTGACGCTTGCCATCATCCCCGCGGTGGCAAGCGTTCATGAGACAGTGGACGTTGCCGCAGAGGCTGCCCGTGGACCGTGGCGACCAGCGATCCGTTTTGGCATTCCGGCCACGGCCCGCCGCCAGTTCCTTTGGTACATCGGCCCGCTTGCCATCCTGATTTTCGCTTTTCCATCGATGGCCTTTGCCTTGTTCCCGGTCCTACTGAGCGACACTGTCGACGCCAGCCCGGTGGTGGTAACCGGCCTGTCTGGCATGTCCACTGCGTGGGGCGGGCTGCTGTCGCGGCCACTGATCAACCGGATCCCCACCCAGGTCGCTATGGGGTGGGGAGCTGCAATCGGCACAACCGGTTACGTGCTGGGAACCATCGCCTTTGTCACCGGCAGTTGGCCGCTCGTGTGGCCAGCAGCGATCGTGCTCGGCGCTGCGAGTGGAGTCATCTCGATTGCTGGCCTCACATTGGTCGGTCAACTCACAGATCCGAACAGCCGGGGTGCGCTCAGTTCCACGTTTTACCTGCTGGCCTATGCGGGTATGACCATGCCGCTCGTGGTGAGTTCATTGGGTCCTTCCTTTGGGACAACAACAGTTCTGGTCGTGATCACCTGTGTCACCGGCCTACTCGCAGCGACCGCACCGTTGCGTCACCGGCTCGGAACGTTGTAGACGGCGCACCCGAATCTGGCCGAAACGGCCCTAGTGCACAGGAAAACGCCCCCAGAACTGATACAAGAAGCGCCATGACTTTGCGCGCTCGCCGCCTATTTCTGCCGTTGCTTCTGGTTGGACTCATCGCCGCTGGATGTTCTTCGTCCGATGGCGAGACTGCCCTCGAGGCAGGGGTCACTGTCGAAGACACACCCACGTCCGAAGCCAACCAAGAGGAAGACAGCAGCGACACCGGCGGGTCCGCACAACCGCCAACGTCGATCCCGGTGCCTGAAGACGACGAAGCGGCCAAGGCCGCCATTGCTGGGCTCGACGGAGATGAACCACCAGAAGTCCTCGATGCAGATCCACGCACGACCGCTCAATCATTCATACGTGCCCGTTTCAATATCGATCCCGAGCCTGACTGGATCAGCTGCATGATTGCGGAGACCCAACAAGACGAGGTTCTTGAAGCCAGCCTTCGTACCCCTTCGGTTGCACAGGGCCGCGTAGATGACAGCCAACTCCGGGCATTGACCTTTGCCATGAACGGCTGTATCGACACCCTCAGTCTTGCCGACTGGGCGACCCAGGCAATTGGCCCTCAAGGCGAGGTGCAACAGACAGCACCACCCTGTTTGGTTGAACGCTTCGACCAGGCCACGACTGGTGACACGACATTTTACAACTTCGTCGCCCTGACCTATCAGTTCCGCCTCGATCCTGCCGGGGTAGACAGTCTGGTCGATTCACTCGCGTCGTGTGCGCCAATCAGCTCGTTGTCAGATTTCTTCGCAGGGCAGGCGGAACAGTCAACAAACTTCACCACCGTGGTCGATCGCGACTGCCTGGTCGACGTTCTGAGCCCCAGCGAAGTCTCTCAAGAATTTTGGGACTTGTTTGTTGGAGGTGGGGTCCCGGCAAACACGGTGATCGACCCATTTATCCAACAGTGCTCCGAGATTTTGACCAGTGATCTTGCCCCGTCGGTGCCCGACACCTTCGTTCCATGGGCTGGTTCAGGTGATCTCGCCGGTGTGCAGCCGCCAGCTCGAAACAGGATCTACACCAGTGCCCCTCCGATGGTGCTCGATCCTGCGGCCAGGTACGAAGCCGTGCTGGCGACCGGCGGCGGCGAGGTCCGCATCGAATTGTTCGCCGATTCAGCGCCACTGACCGTGAACAACTTTGTCCAACTCGCCCGAGACGGCTTTTACGACAACATCGTGTTCCACCGTGTGCTCGCTGGCTTCATGGCTCAGGCAGGTGACCCCACAGCCACAGGCACAGGCAACCCCGGGTATCAGTTCGCAGACGAGTTCGAGAGTGGCGCTGCCATGGACCGCAAGGGACTCCTGGCAATGGCAAACACCGGGCCAAACACAAACGGCAGCCAATTCTTCATCACGTTCGCAGCCGCCGAATGGTTAACCGGTCTTCACACGATATTCGGCGAAGTCACCCAAGGCATCGAAATCGTCGACAACATTGAGCTGCGGGATCCAGCCAACCCAACTGGTCCCGGCCAGCTCATCGAGTCGGTGACCATCATCGAAACGATCGTCGAATAACACCACGGTTCGCCGGTCCGCTCCGGCCGCAGCTCCGCTCGTCGTTATTCCTAACGGCAGAAGTCTGCGAAGCTGGCGACAAAGTTGCCGAGCTCCGCCCGAGCTACAGCGTCACTGAGTTCACCGTCGGTAATCTTCTCGCCGCACGTACCGATACCAAGCGAGGGGAAGAGCCGCACTGGCTGGAAAGCCATGATTGCCTCGAAGTGGGTTCTCAGGCTCGCACCCGCGCGAACACCCGGCGTGGTGACCACCATGGAGATGGGGGTGCCCTCCCAACCACGTGGCGGACGAGATAACCAGTCGATCGCGTTCTTGGTCACCGCAGGAAACGAACCGTTGTATTCAGGCGAGAAGAGCAACACGCCGTCGGCAGCACCTACCGAGTCATGAAGCGCTTGCACCGCTGCGGGTAACGCCACTTGTTCGATATCACCGTTGTACAGCGGCACATCGGCCACGCTGAACAGCTCGATCTCGGCATGTGAGGAGCCCACCTCGATGGCGGCTCGGGCCACCGCCCCATTTACCGACTCGCTTCGGAGACTGCCAACAATTGCTGTGATCTTCAACGTGTGCATGTCTGCTAGTCAAGCCTCGTCATGGGCTTGTGACGCACATCTTCGCGTCATCCCCTTCAAATCACAGCAATACCCACCGGGTCGTGGCACGCTTTACACCATGGCCATCGAGATCAACCAGTCGCTGGTCATCCCCGATACCGAGCTCGACTGGAAATACACAACGTCGGGCGGGCCTGGCGGCCAGCATGCGAATAAGTCGAGCACCCGGGTTCAGCTGAGCTGGAACATCGCCGAGTCTGAGGTTTTGAACGAGGGCGTTCGTGCTCGTTTGCAATCCAAACTTGGCGATGTGGTGCGGGCCGACGTCGATGACAATCGGTCACAGCTGCGCAACAAGGATCTCGCTGCTGAGCGACTAGCGGCCAAGGTCCGAGCGGCACTGGTGCAGCAACGTAAGCGTAAGGCGACCAAACCGTCGAGGGGTTCCCAACGGCGGCGTCTCGATGGCAAAAAGCGCGACGCTAAAACGAAGAAACTTCGCCAGAAGCCGACCCGCTGGGACTAGTTCCGGATAGTTGAACGTTCGGGGTGGCGCTCGACATCCGCGTGTGCCAGTAACTTCGACGGACATGGCAACATTTTCAGCGAATCTTGGCTTCTTGTGGAATGACCGACCTCTTCCCGACGCCATTCGCGCCGCATCTGCGGCCGGTTTCGACGCAGTTGAGTGCCACTGGCCGTACGACACACCAATCGACGAGACCAAGGCGGCACTTGCCGAAACTGGCATGGTGATGCTCGGACTCAACACTCGTAAGGGTGGCGACGGCGAGTTCGGACTTGCTGCGGTTCCCGGACGCGCTGTCGAGGCCCGGCTCGCTATAGACGAGGCGGTGCGCTACGCCGCAAGTGTTGGGGCTCAGGCGGTGCACGTCATGGCGGGTGTCACTCCCCCGTTACCCGTCGCCTTCTTGACCTTCCTCGGCAATCTTCGTTATGCATGTAAACAGGCTGCCCCACACAACATCACCATCCTGATCGAGCCGCTCAATACCATCGATACACCTGGGTATTACCTCCACAACACCGCCGATGCTTCTGGCGTAATCGACGCTGTCGATCGACCCAACCTGAAGCTGATGTTCGATTGTTACCACGCGGCGAGGAGTGGCGCCGATGTCCTAGAGCTCCTGCCCCAGCTCTTGCCGATTCTCGGTCATGTGCAGTTCGCCTCTGTCCCCGACCGGGCTGAACCTGATCACGGCGACTTGGACTATGCGCCAGTCTTTGCGCTCCTCGACGAACTCGGCTGGACGCACCCACTCGGCGCCGAATACCGTCCTGCAGCCTCGGTCGAGCAGGGCCTTGGTTGGCTGCGAGACCTCCGCTAGACGCACACTCGAGGTCTGGCGTTGGGCGCACACTTCAGTTATGGCAGCGTCTCTCTTCACCTGAACCACAGCCACCTCCAGTCCGTGGTCCTGGCGGCGCTTTGGGATTGCTGCTCTTGGCCGCTCTCGACGTCGCCGGGGGGGGTCTGACGATACGTCTGGCCATATGTACCGGCCCAAGAACGACCTCGCCGCCGGAACCACCTTGTGGGGCCCCGTGCAACAGGTGCTGCATCGATGGCCACACCGACTCGGGTCGTTGTCCCCTCTTCGTCGCTGCGACGTCTGCGACCCGAGGCCCGACGATGTCAGACGTGGCCTATGCGACGTCGAAGAACGCTTCGTCATTCGACGCCCACTCGACTGGTAGCCGACGGCTACCCGAGTGCGAGTACCTGTGCACGCGCTTCGAGTGTTTGCAGGCAAGTGTCGGCAACCTCGTGGCCCTTGTGCACCATGTGGTCACGAAAGAAATCGATGTGTGTCTGGCTCTCGTGGAACTGCTGTGGCGTTAGCACGCTAGAGAACACCGGAATACCTGAGTCCAGCTGAACCCGCATCAAACCGCTGATCACAGCATCGGCCACGAACTCATGGCGATAGATACCGCCGTCTACGACGAAACCAGCAGCTACCACTGCCGCGAAACGCCCAGAAGTAGCAAGGCACTGAGCATGAAGCGGCAATTCGAACGCACCCGGCACTTCGAAGAGTTCAACATTGGCCTTGTCACCGACCTCGGCGAGGAAGCCGTCGCGTGCCTGATCGACGATGTCTCGATGCCAGCATGACTGCACAAAGGCGATGGTCGGTCGTGGGTCCGTTGTTGGAGATTCTGCGTCCATGACGGTGACCATAGAACTTCAAGTATGGTTTAAGTCAAACCAATACCGACGACATAGTTGCGGGAGACGGGCATGCCTGAACTTGAGGAGTACTTAACGATCGGTCAGGCAAGCGAACGGCTCGGGCTTGCGACGTCAGCACTGCGTTTTTATGAGGACAAAGGTTTGATCTCATCGCTGCGAACCGTTGGTGGTCAACGTCGTTATGCCCGAGATGTGCTGCGCCGGGTTTCGTTCATCCGAGCTGCCCAACAGGTTGGCTTGCCGCTGGCCGAGATCAAGGAAAGCCTCGATGCTCTGCCTGCACACCGGGCACCCACCCAGGAAGAATGGCAGCGACTTGCCGAGGCATGGCGGCCACTTCTAGATGAGCAGATAGCGACGCTTGTTGGCATTCGAGATCGACTGGCCGGGTGCATTGGCTGCGGCTGCCAATCACTTGACAGCTGCGATGTCTTCAACCCCGATGACGTGGCTGCCCAACAAGGCCCCGGCGCTCACTTCCTCACCCTCTGATCCCACCGGACGTGTAGTTGGATGCTCAGCGCAGCAAGCCCGAAGTTACAACGGACCGCCCCAACCGACCCCGTTAGTGCTGCGTGCCAACGCCAAGGGCGCAGCGCAGCAAGCCCGAAGTTACAGAACGGCTTCGATGAAGGTTTCGAGTTGACGCAGGTTACGGACTTCGAACAGGCCGTCGCAGTACTGGGCGTATTCGCTGACGATTGAATCGCCGGTGTCCCAGTAGCTGCCGGGTTCCGGGTTCAGCCAAAAGACCTGTTTGGCAGTGCGTTTCATTTCTTGGATGATCCAGCTTTGGGCAGCGTGGTAATTGTTGCGAGCGTCGCCGAGGATCATCACCGTGGTTTTCGAGGTGATTGCCGTCTTGAGATAGTTCTTCTCGAACACTTCGAACGCATGGCCATAGTCGCTGTGGCCATCGACCCAGACGACGTCGGCCTCGGTGTTCACCCGGTGCACGGCTGCGGTGATGTCTTCGTGGCCGTCGAAGAAGCGAGTTACTTCGTCAAGACCATCGATGAACACAAACGCACGGACCTTGGAGAACTGCCCGCTCATGGCGTACACGAGGTGGAGGGTGAAACGAGCGAATGCTGCGACCGAACCACTGATGTCCGCCAAGATCACGATCTCGGGTTTGGATGGCCGTGGGTGTTTGAACCGCGGTTCGGCAGGCACGCCGCCGTAACTCAGTGACCGGCGGATCGTATTGCGGAAGTCCAGACCGCCCTTGTTCTTGTGACGACGTTTGCGAGCAAGCCGGATTGCGAGCTTGCGTGTCAGCGGCGCAATGGCTTTGCGTAGCGTCTCCATTTCGTCGCGGGTTGCATGCATGAAGTCGAGATCTTCGGGCAGCGGCTTGCGGAGCGTCTTGGCCATAGCCTCGACGCCTCGGTCTGCCACCAGTCGGCGGCGGATCTCTGCTTCGATCTCCGTCTTGAGTTTCTCGATCCGACTCTCGTACTCGTCTTTGGCAAGACGATCATCGAGGCCGCTGCGACCCTCGTTGTTCTCGCGGTCGGCTTCGAGCAAACGCTCAAGCACACCATCGAGATCAAGGTTCCGCAGGGTGCGGTACAAGTAGTAGGTGCCGCCAACCGGGCGACCAGGTTCCATGCCAGCAAAACGCTGCACGGCGGTCCGAGCGACCGCACGTTGCAGGTTCTGGTCCTGGCGCATAAGCGCCTGATACAGCATCTCGGCGAGATCCTCGTTGGACATGGCGTCGCCGCCACCGCCACCGGCCTCTGAGCCGCTACCTTCGGCCTGATCGTTCTCTTGACCGTCTTCGCCTTCGCCCTCGCCTTGGCCGTCGGGATCGTCGTCGTTCGTCAACGAATACTCGGGCCCTCGGATCGAGAAGTAGACGTCGAAGACGGTCTCGAACGCTGGCCAATGCTGATGGCTTTTAACCAGCGTGGCGCCAAGCGCGTATTTGAACGTGGTGCGATCCTCGATGGGAATCGCACGCACGGCCTCCATGGCATCGAGGTTCTCGGTGAGACTGACCGGCAAGCCGGCGTCGCGAAGCTCCTGGATGAACCCGCCCATCAAATCGAGGAGCGGGTCAGCCATTGCTTCGGCGGCAAATAATTCAGTCGTCATCGAGAATCCTCAGTGATCGTGAGTCAGGGCTTAAGCAGTAGGAGTTATACGTCGAAGGTGTCTTCGGTGGTGGCGAACTCTTTGGTCGCCTTTTCGATATCGCTGCGGTACTTGAGCAAGATGTTTGCTGTTTCGGTAGCAGTCTCGGCATCGACGTGTTCTACGCCGAGTAGCACCAGGGTGCGGGCCCAGTCGATTGTCTCGGAAACAGACGGTGCCTTACGCAGGTCGAGTTGACGGACACTACGCACGATACGAGCGACCTGGTCAGCCAAGTTCTGGCTGATGTCCGGGACCTTGGTAAGTACGATCTCGCGCTCACGCTCGAGTTCTGGGTAGTCCAAGTACATGTACAGCGCACGACGTTTGAGTGCCTCGCTGAGCTCACGGGTGTTGTTCGAAGTCAAGAACACCAGCGGGATCTGCTTGGACTCGATGGTGCCAAGTTCAGGAATGGAAACCTGGTAGTCACTCAAGATCTCGAGCAGCAATGCCTCGGTCTCGACTTCGACACGGTCGACTTCGTCGATCAGCAGCACGACAGGATCCTCGGCGGTGATTGCCTCGAGAAGCGGTCGGGTCAGCAGGAACTCGTCGGAGAAGATGTCATCTTCGATCGTGTCCCAATCAGCGTTCTGCTCTGACTGGATACGAAGCAGTTGCTTCTTGTAGTTCCATTCGTAGAGCGCTTTGGACTCGTCGAGCCCTTCGTAACACTGCAGACGAATAAGCCGTGCACCGATCATCTCAGCCACGCTCTTGGCGAGCTGGGTCTTACCCGTACCCGCAGGACCTTCGACAAGGATCGGCTTTTCAAGCCGATCCGCCAGATAGACGATGCTGGCCAGGCCATCATCGGCCAGGTAGTCAACATTCTTCAGACCTTCGCGTACTGACTCGACGTCTGTAAACCGTTCGCTCATGGAGCTCCTCACGAAACAGCGGCGTCCCGAAAGCGGACGCCGCACATGCAGTTACTGATGTTATCGGGTGGCTGGTTGTGAATCCGAACCGACATCGGGATACCTGCCTGACTGTGCTGTCACCAACACAGCGTCTGGGCCACATTGCAGTGCCACCGAAGAGGCATCGGCTAGGTTCTCCCCTTCGGCACCCGCCGGCCATCCACAGGCAGCACTTCGAAGGTCTGATCGTCATGGAAGCAGAAGACAAAGAGTTCTTCATTCTTGTGCTTGGTGTGCTCGCTGCGATTCTGGTGGTGATCAGCTGGTGGTTCGCCGCAGTTAGTGCCGACTTTGGAGCCGCTACTACAAACCCGACCACCGGAACCGCTGTGCACAATGCCGACAACGACAACGACAACGATGACGCTGATGCGTCGCACGGTGATCATCATGAGCCCGACCAAGACCACGGTGCAGACCCTGACCATGCAGACCCTGACAGTGATGCACCCGGAAACTCGTCAGCCAGCGACGACACAACCATCGACAAACCGACGGCGGCCACAGTCTTCGATGCCATCGCCGCCCACCCTGACCTCAGTGTGATCAGTGGCTTACTCCGCGACTCCAATCTTGATCAGGTCCTCGCAGCTGGTGGGCCGTTCACGGTGTTTGTCCCTTCCAACGAGGCCATCAGCCAGGCCGCAAGCTCTGACGCCACCGTGGCGGTGCTCGCAGCCGACCAAGAAAACGTGCTGACCTATCACGTTGTGCCCGGTGGTTACACGGTCGAAGATCTGTCTGAAATTGCCCGAGGCGAAGGGTCAACCAAACTCATGACGGTGCAAGGCGAGACCATCAGCTTGAGCTTCGAGTCTGGCAATGTGACCATCAATGGCTCCACCACCGTGTTGCCCA
>DNHM01000276.1 GCA_003485885.1 Acidimicrobiaceae bacterium | reverse complement strand
CGGAGGTCCCGACGATCTACAGAAGAAGGTCGGTGACCGACGTCACGGTGACGGCGTTCAGCACTGGTCTGGTGATGGACCCGAAAAGCTAGCCCCACCAGGCCCAGTAACCAGCCGTGTCTCTCGTCACCTGTGTGCGCGCCCCGTCAGTACGGGGCTGGGTAGTGTGGAGTATGAACACAGTCGGAACTATGAAATATCGGGCACTCGGTGAGTTACAGGTTTCGGTCATCGGATTGGGCTGTAACAACTTCGGTATGCGGCTCGATGCCGAAGGGACGAAGCAGGTTGTTGACGCAGCGATCTGTGCCGGCATCAACTACTTCGATACCGCAGAGAGTTACGGCACAGGTTTGTCCGAGGAATATCTGGGGCAGGCGATCAAGGGCCGCCGTGACCAGGTCCTCGTGGCCAGCAAATGGGGCCACACCGTCAGCCTGGCCGAGGGGGAACGAGGCGGCGATCCCGCGCAGATCCGGGCCCGGCTCGATGCCAGCCTGGCCCGCCTAGGAACCGACTACATCGATCACTACCAGCTACATCGGCCTGATCCCGAGACGCCAGCGGTCGAGACGCTTGGTTGTCTGAGCGAACTTCGAGCCGAAGGCAAGATCCGCGAGATCGGCTGCACCCATTTCTCTGCCGCAGACTTGCTCGACTCACATGCTGCTGCCACCGCCGAGGGTGTGGCGATGTATCCATCAGTACAGAACTACTACAGCTTGCTCACTCGTGATCCCGAAACGGACGGTGTCTTCGACGTGTGCGCTGACCTGGGCATCGGGTTCGTGCCGTACTTTCCGCTCGAGTCGGGCCTGCTGACCGGCAAGTACCGACTGGGCCAGGAACGCCCCGAAGGTGCTCGACTGACCAACTGGGGTGATCGTGCCGACTCGTTCATCGACGACGACAAGCTAACGATCGTGGAACGGCTCGTGCAGTGGGCCGAGAGTCGGGATCACACCCTGCTCGACCTGGCGCTCAGCTGGCATACGTCGCATCCGCTGGTGGCCTCGGTGATTGCGGGCGCAACGAAGCCTGAACAGATCGAAGCGAACGTCGCTGCAGGGAGTTGGGCGCTCACTACCGAGGATCGTGCCGAGGTCGATGCCCTGATCGGGGGTTAACGCCGCAAAGTGCGGCGAGGAACTCGGTAGCGATATTCATCGAGGCCATCCTGAGATCGGTGATTCGTGATCGCACCAGACTCAGATCGATCTCGATGTCGGCAATGAACGTCAGCGGAAGAAGCAGGTCCATCCGGCATACAGAGCGACGACATGTTCGCCGTCGTCGGTGACAAACCCTGCAATCTGATCCGCTGACTCGCTGAAGAGGAACTCGGTGCTCAGGGTGTCGCGATAAAAGCTCACATCCGGGTGTGCTGCTACGAGGTCACCGAGGGTCGTGCCAGGAGTGAGCCCGCTTGCCGCTGTCATTGGCGGATCCGAGAACCGGTAGAACCAGCCCTCGACGGTGTCTTCGGGGCTGAGATTGAGCTGGAACTGGTCCCACACAAGTTGACTGCTCGTGTCCCCTTCGCAGTCGATCTGGCTGGCAGGGCGCAGCGGCGGGCCGAACGTTTCTTCGAGGATGGCCCGCGCCTGGTCGACGGGTGTACCGAAGTCGATCGGTCCGATCCCATCGGAGCGAAGGAATGGGACACCCACGTCTGGCGAGGGTGCGGGGCCACTTCCATTGAGGAAGACGGGGACTACGTGGGCATTGATGGTCGAACCATCCTCGGCCGACGTCTCGAACACCGTTAGTTGCAGCGTGCGTAACAACGAACGGTCGACATCGCCGAGGTCAACGACGAATTCGAATGGGCCATGACGGCCGACGTCGGGTTGGTTGGCGGTGGTGAAACCCGAGGCAATGACTTCGCCGTCGGTTGCGAGTTGCCATTGCACGTTTGATTCGAACGTGCGGCTGAAGCCGGTCACCCGGAATGGGGCCCACACCGACTGGCCAGCGAAGGGGTGTTCCACCAGAATTTCTGGAGCCTGGTCGTAGAAGTTCTCTCGAGTGAGATCGTGAGCGTCGAGACCATGGCTGAGTATGTAGTCGCGCTCTACACCATCGATCCAGATGTCGACGGAGTCCACGGTCGGGAACTGGGTCACGGTGAAGACGAGTTGAGCGACCATCGCCAGTTCGCCAGCGGTGCCATACGACACGGCCTCAAATTCGGGCGACAGGTCGACGATTGCTCGGCCGTCGCGGATTGTGAGACCGAGCAGCGTGACGCCTTCGGCAATGGCTGTCTCCATGCCCCTTTGCTCGTCACTGAAGTCGGGACCGCTCAGCAACCTTTCGATCGCAGCTCGGGCAGGGGATGCAGTCGGAACAGCGCCTCCGGAAACCGCGAGGTCCTCGCCCTGCAACCAGTAAACATTGAGTAGCTGGACCGGAGGTTGTTGAGCCGGCTCGGAGTCCGGCGTAGGGGTTTCTGTTGGCACCGGGGTCGGCGGCGGTGGGGCCGGTGGTTCCGTTGCGGGCGGTGGCTCGGTCGGAGCGGGTGGGGGTGTTGGAGAAGAGGTGGGCGCTGGCGTGGTGGCTGTGGGCTCAGCGGTCGCATCGGGGACCACGGTTGGTGGAGCGGCTGCATCTTCGCTGGAGGAGCTACACGCTGCCGTGAAAGTGAGCAACACCAGGATGAGCGCGATTCGATTCCGCCAGAACATGGCTTCATTCAACCACAGGCATAAGCCAGCTTCGTCGCGTCAGGAATGTCAGCTGGCTCTGGGCTCCGCAATCGGTGACGGGTAGGAGTCGGCGACGAATTGATGCACGAGACGGAGGGCCTCGTCGGCGTGTTCGTCGTGATCGGTTGCAGCCACTCGGCCGAGCTCTCGGAGATTGGCGAGTTCGGGCGTCACGGCCGATCCTGCAGGCACAACGACGTCGGCGGCAGCCATCGCTACCACCACGGCCTGTTGACGATCGCCACGCGCTGCCAGTGCTTCGGCGGTCTCAAGCAGCCGCAACGCAAGGGTCGATTCGGTCGCTGTTGATTCGATGAGGTTTGCCCGCCGATGCTGGATCATCCG
>DNHM01000383.1 GCA_003485885.1 Acidimicrobiaceae bacterium | reverse complement strand
GAGGGCCAAGCCACGGTCGACCATCGTTGACGTTGCGACGGGTGCGGCTCTCGACAGCACCCTGGGTCAGGACAGGTCGATGTGGTGCGACGCGGGGTCTCGCTCCCCCGGAAGAAACGAGCCTGACGAGCATCGGTCCCAACCGTAATTGCGTGCGGAGGTGAGCGGTCCGGCTCCACATAGGTGACACACCAGTACTCACCGTCGGCGGTATCGGTGTATTGGTAATACAACGCGAAGGCATCGTCGCTGTGGAACGCTTGACGGGTACCCCACTCGCGACACAGCCTCTGGCCCTCGAAACCACCGAAGGCATCGGTTGGCAGCGGCACGCCGTTGTTCTCGTAAGCCTTCCAGACAACACCTTCATTGTCGGAGCGCAGGAAGTGAAGCGTGAGGTCGAGGTGTTCGGTCGCCAGATTCGTGAGCCTGTGTCCCGCCATCTCATAGGAAATGTAGAAAAGCTCCTTGATGTCTTCGACCGAAATGTCCTTCTTCTCTTTCGCTTCTCGCAAGTGCTCCACTGCGGCAGCCTCCGGAGCCAGCACCGCGGCTGCGAGATAGTTGGACTCGACCCGCTGGCGCACATAATCCAGGAAATTGTCGGTGTCTCGATGACCAAGAACGAAGTGACCCAACGTCTGCAACACCACGGAACGTGCACTGCGTGTCGTCAGGTCGTTTCGCTGCGGGATATAGACAACCCGGTTCCGTTGATCAGCAACTGATCGGGCGCTGCTTGGAAGATCGCGGACCCGGTCGATTGTGAAGCCGCAGTTTTCGGCCATCTGCACCAGCATTCGTTCAGACACCGGACCACGGCCGGGATAGTCCACGGCCTTGAGAAGCGACGAGGCCACCCCTTCGATCTCGGCGAAGTAATTGTTGCGGCTGCGCATCTCGGCTCGCATCTGCACATTGGCGCGACGCTGGTCATCGCCATCTCGGTGCCCGGCACGTTCCTCGGCGCCGACCAGCGCCTTGTACAGACCAGAAATATGTTCGAGTGCACTGTCCGAGGTTTTCGCAGTCGGACGGAACTCGGCCAACCCGAGCTCGAGGTACCGAGGATCACTCTGAGCACGGAGCACATTGATTTCGAGTTCGTCACGGCGTGTTGGGGCGTCGTCGATTAACAGGTCAGCACTCGTGCAGCCAAGCGACTCGGCTAGTTCACCGAGGAGCCCCACCCGGGCCTCGACATGGCCGTTCTCGAGCTGGCTCAAGTACGACGTCGGTCGATCAACTCGTGCGCTGAGCTCATCGAGTGTGAGGCCAGCTTCCTTCCGGTAATAGCGGATGCGGCGACCCAGTAGCAGTGCGTCCATCGTCCAAAAATAGCTCGTTCTTCCGCCTTTTCCACAGACAGCCCGAGCCTTGGATCAAAGAATGACTGTTTTTGTTGGAAGTCGCGTGGTCAGGAGAATTTCGCACGCCTCCGGTGGCGTCGCTTTTCCCGGCCACATCCTGAATACTCGACAGATGTCCGACGCTGTTGTCTCACCCCGCCATGTACTCCATATGGCGCCACAAGATCGTTGGAGCCAAGCAGCGGCCAAGCCCGAAGGCGACTACATCGATGAGTCGCTCTCGGCCGAGGGTTTCATCCACTGCTCGACGGCCGACCAGGTACTTATTCCGGCCAACGACCGTTTCGCTGGCCGCGATGACCTGGTCCTGCTTGTCATCGATCTCGAACGTGTGCCGTCTCGCACCGTCTTCGAAGACTGCTACGAAAGTGGGCATGCCTTCCCCCACATCTATGGCCCTATTCCGGTCGCAGCAGTGACTCGCGTCGTGCCGTTCCCCTGTGAACCAGATGGCAGATTTCAACTTCCCGAAATGCTCTCGTCAGCAAGTAACCAAGAGTTCATTTGAAAATACGCAGCTCGGGACGAGCGCGGGTTTATGGTCGAACAATCAGCCCAGGAAGCACAGAACAGCAGGCAATCACCTACGTCCTCGATACGTCGGTATTGTTGAGCGACCCAACGGCGTTATTTCAATTCAAAGAGAACCGGGTGGTCATACCACTCGTCGTACTCACCGAACTTGAGGCGAAACGGCACCACCCTGAACTCGGATGGGCAGCGCGGCAGGCGCTGCGCACCCTCGAAGAAATCCGAGTCACGCACGGGCAGATTGACTGTGCAGCACCGATCAATGACCAAGGCGGCACCATTCGTGTCGAACTGAACCACATCAAACTCGACTCCATGCCCGAAGCGTTCCGCGACGGCTCAAACGACGAACGCATTTTAAGCGTTGCTCGAAATCTGGCCGACGAGGGCGAACACACCGTGCTCGTGACTCGCGATCTGCCCATGCGATTGCGAGCCTCAGTGCTCGGTCTAGCTGCCGACGAGTACCGGACCGAGTTCGCCACCGACCCCGGATGGACAGGCGTCATCGATCTCGAGATCACCGCCAGCGATATCAATCGTTTGTATGCCGATGGCGAACTCAAACTTGAAGAAGCTCACGATGTGCCAGTGCACACTGCGTTCCGCCTGACGGCCGGGCAACAGTCAGCCATTGGCCGCATGCACACCGACCGACTCATTCGCCCCCTCGCCACCATGTCGCTCTTCGGTGTACGTGGGAGAAATGCCGAACAGAGGATCGCACTCGACCTACTCGCGGACTCAAGTATCGGCATCGTCAGCCTGGGGGGACCCGCTGGAACAGGAAAGAGTGTGCTGGCCCTAGCCGCTGCTCTCGAATCAGCACTTGAACGGGGTGGCCAAGACAAGATCCTGGTGTTCCGGCCGCTCTTTGCTGTCGGTGGCCAAGAACTCGGCTTCCTTCCTGGCGATGAGGCCGAAAAGATGGCACCGTGGGCCGCGGCGGTCTACGACGCACTAAGCGCTATCTGCTCACCCGAAGTACGCCGCGAGATCGAAGCTCGTGACCTGCTCGAAGTACTACCGCTCACTCATATTCGCGGCCGTAGCTTGAACAATGCATTCGTGATCATCGACGAAGCGCAGAACCTCGAACGTGGTGTGCTCCTCACTGCGCTCTCTCGGCTCGGTGAGAACAGCCGAGTGGTACTCACGCACGACATTGCCCAGCGAGACAACCTTCATGTTGGTAGCCACGACGGTGTGGTCTCGGTCATCGATGCACTCCGGGGCCAAGAACTCTTCGCCCATGTAGCGCTCCGGAAGGCCGAACGCAGCGCAATCGCAGCACTGGTCACCGAACTCCTCGACGACAGCAACTTCCGCCGTAATTCTCGATGATGAAGCCGTGCGTCTCGATGGTCCGTCGTTGGACCATGGACCGCGGTTGATCATCGTGTATAACCACCAGATGCGATCTGTAGTGGTTGGTCATACCGCGTTCACGGTTGCCATGTTCGGGCTCATGTGGGCAGTGCAGATTGTCGTCTATCCCCAGTTCCGCAGCGTTGCACCAGCTGAGTTTGCGAACTACGCCGCAGACCATGGCGCTCGAATTACCACCGCGTTGGCGCTGCTCGCACCTGCAGAGATTGTGTTTGCAGGCTGGCTCTTTCTTGATACACCGGCCGGGCTGAGCCGGTCAGCAGTCTTCGTCTCCGGCACGCTCTTAGCCGCAGGGTGGATCGCAACCGCGTTCTTTTTCGCCCCACTTCATGGCAAGTTCCAAGGCCCCTACAACCGAGATCTGATCGAGCAGTTGATTTCCACCAACTGGCTCCGCACCGCATTGTGGAGCGGACGGGCCGTGATGGCGAGCTGGTTTCTGTGGCAGCTTCTCGACGCCGACACATAAACCTCGCGCACCTCGGGGGTCTGACCCTGGGTGAGCGGCGGTAGAACAGAGCATGTCTTCATTCCGAGACGCGGCGTCGTTCCTGACCCGTGTGCCATTGCACCGGACTGCCACCGCTGGTGAAGCCGTGATCGCTCCGGATATGAGCGCGGCTGTCCCGTGGTTTGCGGCGGTGGGGTTACTCCTCGGCCTCATCCAGGGCGGCGTCTACGTCGGTTTGTCCGAAATCGCGACCCCAACGGTTGCCGCCGCCGTCTCTGCCGCACTGCTCGGACAGATCACCGGGGCATTCCACCACGACGGGTTGGCCGACATGGCTGATGCGTTCGGCGGGGGCTGGACACAAGAACAGCGGCTCGAGATCCTGAAAGATTCACGACTCGGCACATACGGCGTGACTGCATTGATCTTCGTGATCATGGTGGAAATCGCTGCGTTGTCAGCCATGTCCGGTTGGTTAGCCGTCGCAGCCACCGCGGCTGCCCACACGATCAGCCGGGCCACCGCCAGTTTCATGATGATCATCGCCAAACCAGCGCGAGACAGCGGGTTAGGCGTTGACTATCTCAATGGGTTGTCTCGACCCGCAGTTATTGGTGTGTCGTTGGTGGTTGCTGCCGGCGCAGTCGCCGTCTTTGGAATAATTGCACTTCCCGTGATCTTTGGTGCCTACGGCGCTGGCGCCCTGATCGTCCGGCTGGCGATAGCCAAGATCGGCGGCATCTCCGGTGACGTCCTCGGTGCTATTCAGCAAATCGCCAAAATCGCCGTGCTGGTGATCATTGTGATCGCCGCCGATGTCACCACCGACCTCGGCGTGCTCGGCGGCCTGGTGCTGAACTGACGGCGCTGGGATTACCCACTAACGACCGGGGAGTAACCGACGGGTTCGTTTGCCGACGCGTCGGGCAGGGCCGTTGATGCCATAGGCCCGGCCGTCGAGATCGAGCTCAAACAGAGCGACATCGTGTTCACGCGCATAGACACGGGCTGGGGCACTGAACCCGCTGGTCGAAAACAACGCTGGACACCGATCGAGCGTCAGCGCCGCACCCACGAGCTGTTGGACCGCAGGGCGACCCACCCGTTTGGTCGTGTGTTTGACCTGCACCGCCCACTCGGCGGTGATCACATCGATCCCACCGTCGGCGCTACCGCCGGTGAGCGATACTCGACGACAACCTGCCTTACGCAACCACCGAGCAGCTGCGGTCTCGGCGTCTCGCCAATCACGAATTCGAGGACGACGTACCCGCCGGATAATCAGCAGTGCTGCCACCACGGACGCAGCGATACCCATTGCGACCTGGGTCCGTTGATCGGCTTGGGCAGCAAACGCGGCCACAACAGCGACCACAACCGCAACCAGGGCGACACCCAACCACCATGGAACGAATCGCATCAGGTCGAGGAGAGGCCCAAACCTGGTGTCAGCTGAGTGAGCGTTAACCGGACACGTTCTTTGGCTGCCGGCAAGTCAACGACCGTGCGTTCGATTGCACCACCGGCGGTGCAAAAGACAAAGCGGCACTCGCTGACCGTCTGATCGGTGACCTCTTCGAGCGCTACGGCATAGGCCGCTGCCTGCAATTCGTAGGCACCGAGTTTGGCGTCGACGTCTTCGTCAGATCGCACCGAGTCGGTCTTGTAGTCGATCACCACCAGTCCGGCAGGCGTCTCGACCAGCAGGTCGACATACCCCTCGATAGTGCGACCGGCAATGGGTGCGGTGACAAACAACTCCTTGAAGTGGACATGACCGGCTGCCATCGTTACTGCTGACGATTCGAGTGCAGCCTGCACAAGACGACGGACGATGCCGGTCCGGTCAAGGATCCCTTCGATCTCGCACTGCTGTGCAACCAGGTCGCCTACCCCTTGTGGCTCGGCAAGGTCAACCAGTTGCAGCACTGCGTGCACCGCTGATCCAATGGCCGATCCTGTCCGACCTCGACGCCGCCCGATCAGGCCCTCGTCTGGCTGATCAGCGCTGTCGTCGTCTTGATCGGTGAGCCGCTCAACCACATAGGCATGGAGCCCATCACCCGTCTCCGGTTGGCCGGTGTCGGTCTCGTGATCGTCGTGGTAGGAACCATGATTGACCGGCCGCGAAGCAACCGGAACAAGTGCCGCCTGGGCAACACCGGTCGCCGACAACACACGAGGCTGACGATGCGGCGCCAGCAGTGCCTGACGATCGGCAATCCACTGCTCACGATTATCAAGCGCGAGTCCTAGCTGCGCCGGCCGAGCCGGTTCAGATGGGAGACTGCCTACGACCTGTCGCCAATCGAAGCGGCGGG
>DNHM01000251.1:831-6631 GCA_003485885.1 Acidimicrobiaceae bacterium | reverse complement strand
GAAGCCGTCGCAGTACTTCGACCGTAACTTCTGGGTCACGTTCGAAGACGATGCGCAGGGGATCGCAACCCGTCACGACATCGGCATCGGAAACCTGGTCTGGGGAAATGACTATCCCCACCACGACTCAATCTGGCCGCACTCCATGACGACCCTGGACGAAGTGCTTGTTGGTGTGCCCGACAACGAGCGTCAGGCAATGGTGTGGGAGAACGTCATGGGCCTGTACAACATCGATCAGACCAAGCTCTAAGTGAGGCTCTAAGCGAGGCTCTATGCGACGCTCTCGTCGAGTTACTCAAGCACGAGCCGGTTTGCTTGGAGGGTGCCCGAGAGGTTGACCCAGTCATCGGTCCAATAGATTCCCTGATTGATGTTGATCTTGGCATCATCGGGGTTGCCGAACGACTCGGCGACATGTTCGAGCACAACATCGAGTGGGGCTTCGATGTCGATGACCAACGAACCGCACTGTGGCGGGAAACTTTCGGCCAACGCCGAGCAGAGTTGCGAGATGGTGCCGTCGCTGTAGAAGAAGCCGCCGAAGTTGACCTGTAACGGTGCATCGGGATCGTCGGGGTCGGCCAGTGAAATGACGTCTGGCAGTTCGCCAGCCGCACCACCGTCGGCGCCATCGGCGCACGCAGTGTCACCGGCGAGACAGCTGCTAGATGCTGCATCGTTTGTTGTGGCAACGTCGGCTGCGTCGTCGGATCCGCCGCAGCCAACCACAATCAGGCAGAGCAGAGTGGCTGTCGCCAACATTCGCTTCATGGCAGCGACTGTAGGACAACCCGTCACGCTGGCGGGGGCGCTCGGCGAGGAACTAACCCGCGGGAGATTCAAGAGCGGTGTTGACCGAAGCATGCACGCGGTGATGGAGTTCCAGGTTCTCGGCGCGATTGGTGTGGGCAACCACCACCCTGACGCCGTGTGGGGCCTGGAGTACACCAGTGAACTGTTCGACAACGATGCCGTGGGACCGCACCAGCGCCTCTAGGTCGGTTCCGTGGGGTGTTCCGAAGAGTTCTTCATACTCGTGTGCGTCGAGCAGTTCGTGCTGAGGTAGGAACGAGAAGATTGCACCGCCGTCGTTGTTGGTGACGACCACAGTCAAGTCGATCGCTCGTTCGCTGAGCGCGACCAGCGTGGACGAGTCGTGCAGGAAAGCAACATCGCCGATGAGGCAAATGGTTGGCTGGCCGGTGAGTGCCACGCCCACTGCGGTGGCGATCACACCGTCGATGCCGTTGGCGCCTCGATTCGCTACCAGCGTGATGTCGCCGCGATTTGGGCCGAACCACTCCACGTCGCGGATCGGCATAGACGCGGATGCCACGAGTGCACCCCCGGTCGGAACGCCGTGAACACACGCTTGGGCAATACCGATCTCGTTTGGTTGAGGGCCGGCTTCGATAGCTGCCTGCACTGCCTGTGCGCCACGTTGATCCGCGCTGGACCAGCTGGCCAGCCATGCTGTGTCAATGGCTGTCTCACCGCATCGATCCACGAGAGCGGCGATAACCCCTGGCTCGTCGAATTGGAAGTCAGCGATTGACTCGGGGTCGATGTTGCGGCCGTAGGGTCGGCTTGAGATTACCGCGGTGCCTGCGCCAGCGCACGCACTCAGCCACTGAGAAACGGCCTTGCTCGAAACGATCTCGCCAATCCGTAAGACGACCTCGGGCCGGTGTCCGTCTGTGAAGGCGCGGGATCGCAGCAGCGAGTCAAAGTGGCGAATAGCAACGGGGGCAGAAGCATCGCGGCAACCAGACCGATGGTCTGACAGCACCGGCCAGCCCAGTATGTTCGCCAGCTGCAGAATGGTGGCAGCCCCGGTTTGGTTTCGTCCGGCAATGATCACGCCTCGGGGTGATGACACGAGCTCGTGGAGCTGATCGACAACATCGGCCGGAACCTCGGCCTGGGTTGGCGAAATTGCATCTTCGATCACAGCCGGCAGCTCGTCGGGTGTGCCGGTCAGCGGATCGCGGAAACTCAGGTTTACGTGTACAGGTCCGGGTACAGCGCCGGTCGCCGCTGCCCAGACCCGCCTGGCGATCGAACGCCAGGTTGCCGGATCCAAGTCGTCAGGCGGTCCTGGTTCGACGAAGTCACGCACCCGAGATCCATACAAGTGGGTCTGGTCAATTGTCTGAGGTGCGCCGCGGCCCCACAATTCCGGGGGCCGGTCGGCGGTGACCGCAATGAGCGGGACAGCAGAGGCATCAGCCTCGATCACCGCCGCATAAAAGTGGGCGCCGGCAGTGCCGCTGCTGCACAGAATGAGTGCAGGTCGGCCAGTAGCCCACCCATGGCCGAGCGCTGCAAAGGCGGCGGAACGTTCGTCGTGGAAGATATGGGTGGTAATGCCCGGGTGTGCAACCAACGCAAGCGCCAGCGGGGTCGATCTGGATCCTGGGGCGATGAAAGCCGTGGTGAGGCCATCGACACACAACTGGTCACACACTGTTGCGCTGTATGTCGCGTTCGCCGTTAGCGGCGCGTGATTCACGCTTGCACTGTATGACGGCTTGTCCGGCCATATAGGGTCGTGCTCAGAATCTTTTAACCACCGTCGATCATCATCGAGGGCGATGACTCGCACATTTTCTGCAACTGAGCACAGCTTGTTCACGATCGGTGCGCACTGATGTTGGGTTCGCAGCGGCTTGGACCGTCGAACAAGTCAGACCGACTTGTTTTGGCGCACGGGTTTACCCAAAATGCTCGATGCTGGGGTCGCTTCGGCGAACTGTGTTCAGACAATTTTGATGTACTCGCAATCGACGCACCCGGCCACGGGTTGAGCGGTCATGGCAACGCCGACCTGACCGAAGCCGGCAGGCTGATCGTGGAAGCCGGGGGGCTCGGACACTATGTGGGGTATTCCATGGGTGGCCGCATGTTGTTGCACGCGGCTCTTGAATCCCGAATCGAGATCCGCTCGCTGGTCCTCATCGGCGCAAATCCAGGCATCGAGTCGGCTGACGAACGGGCCCAACGACGAGCCACCGATGAGCGGTGGGCTGCGCACATAATGGAAGTCGGCGGACCCACATTCATAAACGACTGGTTAGATCAACCCATGTTTGCCCACATGAGCGATGAGCAGACGTTCAAGGCCACACGCTACGAAAATGCCGCCGACGGCATGGCGGCATCGCTTCGATCATGTGGTGTCGGGGTTCAAGAACCATTGTGGGATCGTTTGAGCAGCTTGCGTATGCCGGTTCTGGTCATCGCCGGAACGAAAGATGAGAAATACACCATGATCGGCGAACGGATGGTTGCAGCGATTGGTTCTAATGCTCGCTTCGTGAACATCGAAGGTGGTCATGCGGTGCACCTAGAGAATCCTGTGGTTACCGCAGCAGTTGTTGCATCCGGGGGCAGCCAGCTCAGCGGTTGGTGACCGCTGCGAGTGCTGTCGTAGCAGTGACTGTTGCCCGCCGAACGGTGTAACGCTCGAGCCGGTTGGCAAACGGTTCGCCCGCAATACCGAGGTGAGATGGCGCTGCAATCATGCCGGAGCGCATCGTGATGTCAGGGAACGGGTCGTCGGCAAGCCAGCGGCCAGCCGGTGAGAGGTCACCAACAAGCGTGAACGCGGGAAGCGGCGCGAGTGCAGCCAGGACGTGTCGGCCCAGTCCGCTCTCGAGCATGCCGCCGATGGTGGCGTGCATTCCGGCTGCATGCACCTGGTCGAGGACGTCGAGCGCTGCCTGGATACCACCCAGCTTCGAAGGTTTGACGGCGATGGCTGTTGCGGCCTGGTTGGCTGCCAACGCGTCGACGTCGGCCGAGCTCTGTACCGCCTCATCGGCGGCCACGTCCAGGTCTGTCTCGGCGATCAGACGAGCCGGCATATGACGGTCGTCAACGGAGAACGGCTGCTCCACGACCCGTACCCCGAGATCTCGCAGCTGCATAAGTGCCGGCAGGTCTTCCTGTCGCAGCGATGCGTTGGCATCGACATGGAGTTCAAGACCCGGAAACGAACTGCGTACTGCTGCGACCGGGTCAACGATTCGGCCGGGAGCAATCTTGATCTTGATCCGCCGGTAACCCTGGGCAGCCAAATCTTCGACCTCGTCGAGCATGGTGGAAAGCGGGGCCAGCCCGACCACGGCCCCAGCGGGTGCTGAACTTCCACTGGTGCCCAACCGGCCGCTGAGCGATTCTCCCGCCTGCTTGAGGTCGGCATCGAGTGCCGCCATCTCGATAGCAGCGGTCGCCATTGGTGCGGACACGTTCGTGAACGGAGCGCCACTCCGTAATAGCTCAAAGGCGCCTTCGGCCCATTCCGGGGTGTAGCCAGCCTCATTGAGGGCGCTGCATTCGCCCCAGCCCACTACCCGGTCTAGGTCGTTGTCGACATGAAGGCCGACGAGCGTGAGCATACGGAACGAGGTGGTGGGCACGCCGTGGGCAGCAGCGAGAGAGCTATGGGTGGGCAGCTGCAGAAGCCGAAGGCTCAGGTGGGTTGGAGAGAACACGACATCTCGACGTTAGTGGTAGGTCTCACAACTGGTGTGGAGCCGAAGATTCTTGGGGCTGATATTTCTTTGGCGAGCTACAGGGCCGGTTCTTGGTGAGAGCCCAATCGCGAGATGTCATGGGATGACTGTCTGGCTGGCAAACGTCGGGTGACCGCCTTGACATGAAGCGGGATGCGGCTCGGCCCGCCAGAGATAGCCCAGAGACACACCAGGCCGCCGAACTCCACCACATGTTCTGCTTCGGAGAGCAGGTTCGCCTGACCGTTCAGCAGGTCGGCTGCGGCCGCAATCGCCATAAGCACAGCAATCGTCGATGTCAAAGGCACGAGTCCGATAGCCCGATGTGGTTTGCCGGCAACTGCGAGCATGCCGATGCCTAGTGCCGTACCGAAAATGCCGTCATGGCGGCTGAGATGGGACGCGGCACCGCCGTCGGGCGACAGGATTGACGCAACGTTCAACACGACGAGCGTGCCGCCGATCACGAACAACGCGATACGTAGGATCGATAACCCTTTCATCGATCCGACCAGATCGACCACGAGTTCCGTCTCTGGTTCGGGTTCGACGGCCCGCATTCGCAACGAGCGACGGAGTGAGAAGGCATCGTCTTGATAGGAGGCGCAGGCAGGACAGCCCTGCGTGTGCGTATCGAGGCGGGCATCGTTCGTCGACTCGAGCTCGCCGTCGATCCGCGCCGAGATCATCTCCCTGGCTTGGTCGCACGTCACATATGTCACATGAGGAATGGTCGTTGTGCCCTACGGGTTGGTTCCCAACAATATGCACAATGGAACCGTGAACGAACTAGATGAGCTTGCGTTGGCGGCCCGAGACGGCAACCGGTTTGCCCTCGATGCGTTCACGCGGAAAACACTTCCTGCCGTCCAGAGCCTGTGCCGTCATCTTGGCGATCCTGATACGGCCGATGACCTAGTGCAGGAAACCTACGCTCGCATGATGCGGTCGTTGCCCAAGTTCCGTGGCGATGGTTCGTCGCGGTCGTGGCTGCTGCGTATTGCTCGAAATACCTGCGCCGACGCAACCCGTGTCCGCAAACGCCGTCGGACCCGCGATGCGTTTGCCCCAGTTCCTGACATAGCCGCCGGACCGCCGTCTGGGTGGACCGAAGTGACGTCGGTACTTGCGGGGCTGAGCCCAGAACGCCAACAAGCATTCGTGCTCACCCAGATTCTTGATCTTCCGTACCAGGAAGCTGCCGAGATTCTTGAGTGCCCGATTGGCACCGTGCGGTCTCGAGTCGCCCGAGCCCGCGAGGGCCTTCTCGCTGCCGAACA
>DNHM01000251.1:0-731 GCA_003485885.1 Acidimicrobiaceae bacterium | reverse complement strand
GAGCGTCGAATAACTCGATGAGAAGTTCTTCGAGTTCTTCGGTTTCGAGTTCGCCAGCATGTACCTGCACAATGACACCGTCTTCGTCTACGAAGACCGTCGATGGCATGCCGGTGATACGTAACGCCTGTTGCACGGACGCAAGCGGGTCCAACACCTGGGTGAAACGCAGGTCGAGTTCTTCGACGAGCTCAGCAGCGTCGTTACCGGTGTCGCCGACATTGATACCCACGATGTCGACACCAGTTACCCGGCTGGCCACATCATCGAACGCTGGCAGTTCAGCTCGACACGGAGCACACCAGGTGGCCCACAAGTTCAGCGCCCGAGGCTGACCGGTTTGTGTCAAATCGTAGGTGCCACCTGCCAGCAGTTCGAGTTCGATATCGGGGAGCACGCGATCTTCAGCTGATGCCGCACAACTCGTGGCTACGAGAATGAGCCCAAGTCCTAGGGCCATGGCGCGTTTCACGACAGAACCTCGGCGGGAAGCAGCCGTTGTGGCCGAAGCAGGCCGTACACGCCCTGCACAGTGAGTGCCACGCCGACGACCAAGACCAGGCTGATGACTAGCCGGTCAAGAGCGGCAGGTGCATCGGATGGGATAAGCGCTCGTCTCAGCGCGTCGAACCGGATGATGCCCCATCCGGCCAGGGTCCCGCCGACAGTCACCGCAAACCCGTCGAGGTACACGGTGGTAGCGGTACGTTTGCGGAGAGCGATAAGAGCCA
>DNHM01000466.1 GCA_003485885.1 Acidimicrobiaceae bacterium | reverse complement strand
AAGCTACGGGTGATGGCTCGCCTGTTGCTACTGCCTCCGCATGACCCCCAGTTCCGGCGCAACCGCGAACGTGTGAACCGCGATGCTGAACGCTCCAACATCCTTCTTGAGTGGGACCTTGGTTATGACGAGGACGGCAACTAGCCGTCGTCAACGGGTAGTGCAATGACCGCAGAGCACGCGGCGAACGTCGCCCCGGCAACCGACACGCGTTTCATAAATCGGCAACTGTCGTGGCATGAGTTTAATCGTCGTGTCCTGGCTCTGGCCGAAGACGGGTCGTTGCCCTACGCGGACCGCATGCGGTTCGTCTCGATTTGGGCAAACAATCTCGACGAGTACTTCCTGGTGCGTATCGCGTCCATGAAGGACGACGCCCGCAACGGTCGGGTCCGTGTCATCGACGATGGCGTTACGTCGCAGAGCCAGGTCGACCTCTCGCTTGCGATGGTGCGACAACAGCATCAGGTGGCGCAACGGATCACGCTCGAACTGGCAAAGGCAATGGCTCAAGCAGAGCAGCCGCTTATGCTGGTCAACTGGTCCGGCCTCAGCCCGACTGAGCAGGCCGAACTCAGTGAGTTCTACGCCGACCAGGTGTTCCCGATCCTCACACCACTCGCCGTAGATCCCGGCCACCCGTTTCCGTACATCAGTACGCTGTCGCTGAACCTGGGCATGCTCATCGCCGATCCACAAAGTGGGATCCGCCGGTTCGCCCGAGTCAAGGTCCCGACCCATCTGCTCGGACGCCATGCCTACCTCGGCGCCAAGGCAGTGCCGCTCGAACAAGTCATCGCGGCCAACCTTGACCGCCTCTTTCCGGGTGTCGAGATCCTTGAGCAGACCGTATTTCGGGTCACCCGAAATGCAGACATTTCCGTCGACGCCGAGACGCTCGACGACCACGACGACGATCTCCTGACCGCAGTCGAAAGTGAGCTACGCCGTCGACGATTCGGCGAAGTCGTGCGAGTCGAAATCGACGCAGCCGCCAGTGCAGAACTTCGGAACATCCTGGCCAGCGAGCTCGACGTCGCCGATGATGTGTTCTTCAACGTCGACGGCACGGTCGACCTCGGCAGTTATTGCAATGTCGACAAGCTGGTAAACGGTCGGACAGACTTCAACCTGAAACCAATGGAACCCCGGACGCCCGAGGGATTCATGGGTATTGGTTCACCCGACGAACTCTTCGCCCGCATCCGGGCCAACGACATCCTGGTCCACCATCCCTACGACTCGTTCGACGACTCGGTGCTGGCCTTCATCAATGCCGCAGCCGACGATCCGCACACCCAAGCGATCAAGATGACGATGTATCGCATGTCGGGCGACGGCTTGATCGTCGAAGCCTTGGTGCGCGCCGCCGAAGCCGGCAAACAGGTCGTGGTGGTCGTAGAGCTCAAGGCTCGCTTCGACGAAGCAGCCAACATCAGCTGGGCCCGTCGCCTCGAACGTGCCGGCGTTCATGTGGCCTACGGCTTCGTGTCGCTCAAAATTCATACCAAGACCTGCCTGGTCATCCGCCGCGAAGAAGAGAAACTCACTCGGTACTGCCATTTCGGAACCGGGAACTACAACGCCCGCACTGCTCGGCTCTACACCGACATTGGCCTGTTTACCGCCGACCCCGAGTTCGGTGCTGACCTGAGCGCCATGTTCAACTCGTTGACCGGCTTCCATGTGCCCGTCGACTACAACCATCTTGTTGTCGCTCCCGCAGACATGCGGCCCCGTCTCGCCGAGCTGATCCGTAACGAGGCAGCAGCTGGCGCCGATGGTCACATCCGGATGAAGATGAACTCACTGGTTGACCCCGGCATGATCGACGAGCTCTACGCGGCGTCACAAGCAGGTGTGCGGATCGAGCTCATCATCCGTGGCATGTGTTGTCTCCGGCCCGGAGTTCCCGGCATGAGCGAGAACATCTCTGTCCGCAGCGTGCTTGGTCGTTACCTGGAACACGCCCGTTGTTACTGGTTCGCCAACGGCGAAGGCACAGGGAATCCCTACTATCTCATCGGGTCAGCGGACCTGATGAGCCGCAACCTCGACCGACGAGTCGAAGCGCTTGTGCCGGTGACCGATCCAATGACTCGAAGCAAACTCGACCACATCATCGAAGCCAACCTAGCCGACACTCGGCGGGCATGGACCCTTGACCATGATGGATCCTGGATCGCCCCTGATCCGTCTGGCACCATTGAGATGCACGTGCTTCTGCACGAAGTAGGGAGCTGACCGTGGAATCAAAAGAACGACCGGAATGCATCGAAGCGGCAGGCGGCGTGGTCACTGACCTGTCAAAGGGAAAACCGCGTTATCTGTTGATTCACCGCCCCCGCTACGACGACTGGTCGTTGCCCAAAGGCAAGCTGAATCGAGCCGAAAAACATCGCGATGCAGCCCTTCGCGAGGTCAAGGAAGAAACCGGTTTTGTATGCGACGTGTTGGCCCGGCTGAGCCCGGTTAACTACATCACGCCGAACGGCAACCCCAAACAAGTCAAGTACTGGCTCATGGAAGCTCGGGGCGGCGAGTTTGTTCGCAACGACGAAGTTGATGCCGTGACCTGGGTCAAACGCTCCAAAGCCCTGACCATGCTCACTCATGTGCATGATCAGGCGGTTCTCGTCGAGGCTCACCTGTTGATCAAGGAACTAGGTCGCCAAGCCAAGAACGAAACCGACGACTAACGGGTAGTCCGCCTTTGCTCCGCAAG
>DNHM01000069.1 GCA_003485885.1 Acidimicrobiaceae bacterium | reverse complement strand
GTTGCCATTGGCCAGAAGGCCTCAACGGTTGCCCAGAACGTCGCAGTGCTCGAAGAGATCGGCGCCATGGAATACACCGTGGTTGTGGTCGCTCCGGCATCTGACCCTGCTCCGTTTAAGTACCTGGCTCCCTATGCGGGTTCTGCTATCGGTCAGCAGTGGATGGAAGATGGCGATCACGCTCTCGTCGTGTACGACGATCTTTCCAAGCAGGCCGAGGCATATCGCCAGATGTCACTGTTGCTGCGACGCCCGCCGGGCCGCGAGGCATACCCCGGCGACGTCTTCTACTTGCATAGCCGTCTGCTCGAACGTGCCGCCAAGCTCAGCGATGAACTCGGCGCCGGTTCACTTACCGCACTTCCGGTCATCGAGACCAAGGCCGGCGACGNNTTTATTCCGACCAACGTGATTTCGATCACCGATGGTCAGATCTTCTTGCAGGATGACATGTTCAAGTCGGGCCTTCGCCCTGCGGTAGACGTGGGTGTATCGGTGTCTCGTGTGGGTTCTGCCGCACAGATCAAGGCGATGAAGACTGCCGTAGGCACACTCAAGTCTGATCTCCAGCAGTTCCGCGAGCTCGAAGCATTCGCTTCGTTCGGTTCTGACCTCGATGCCGTGTCACAAGCACAGCTCGATCGTGGTTACCGACTTACCGAACTCCTCAAGCAGGGCGTGAACTCGCCTATGCCTGTTGAGCGCCAGGTTGTCTCGCTGTACGCCGGAACCAACGGCCACCTCGACGCCATCCCGGTCACCGACGTGAGTCGCTTCGAGAATGAACTTCTCGACTATGTCGGCACCCGCCACGCAGCTATGTACGACGGCATCAAGTCGACCGGCAACGTCGACACCAGCGAGCTCGAAACGATCGTGGCCGGCTTCGCCGCCCAGTTCGAATCAAGCGCACCAGTCGGTGGCGATACCCCCGAGGCCGAAGCCCAAGCAGCAGCAGCGACCGGCATGGTCGACAGCGATGTCACTCTTCCCGAGACCGACATCGCTCGTCCTCAGGAGGGCTGAGCCATTCCAGGAGCAGCGGAACGCATCCTCAAGCGCCGTATCTCAAGTATCCAAAGCACGAAGAAGATCACTCGTGCCATGGAACTCATCGCGGCAACCCGAGTCGCGAAAGCACAAACTCGAGCCAACGAGGCACGTCCATACGCAGCGCGCATTACCAGCGTTATCGAGGACTTAGCAAAGGGCGGCGCTAGCGCAACCCACCCGCTACTCGAGGCTCCTGAAACAATCGGCAAGGTCGCCTATGTGGTCATCGCTGGTGACCGAGGCCTGGCCGGCCCATATAACTCCACGGTGATCCGTGCCGCCGAGCGCGAGCTGATGGCCCGCACCGCCGAGGGCATCGACTACTCGCTGATCTTGATCGGCAAGAAGGCACGTGACTACTTCGCGTTCCGCAATTACACCGTGGATGCCTTCTACGAAGGAATCACTGACACGCCTCACTATGACTCAGCGCGCGAAGTTGCAGAGTACATCAGCGAGCAGTTCATCGACGGGGACATAGATCAGGTCATCTTGATCTTCACCGAGTTTGTCAGCATTGGTACGCAGAAGCTGGCTGTGCGCCAGTTCCTGCCGCTTGAGTCAGTCGAAACCATTGCCGAAGTCGGCGGTGGCGGCGAATTGACTGCGGAGTTCGAGTTTGAGCCGTCAGCCGACGGTGTACTCGAGTCGCTGTTACCTCGATACGTCGAGAGCCGTTTGTTCTCGGCACTACTTGACTCATCGGCTTCTGAACACGCGAACCGGCAGCGGGCCATGAAGGCCGCCACCGACAACGCCGAAGAACTCATCACCAAACTTGGCCGACAGCTCAGTAGCGCTCGCCAAGCATCCATCACGACCGAGATCATGGAAATCGTAGGCGGCGCCGAAGCACTCGGCGGCGGCGATGACGACAAGATCGACAAGGTCGCACAACTTCTCCAGCAGAACTAATCGAGCATAGGTCCGAGCAACCTTAGGAATATGACATGACTGTCACGGATACTCCCGCAACCCTTAAGAGCGGCAAAATCATTTCAATCGCCGGTCCGGTGATCGATGCAGAGTTCCCTCCAGGAGCACTGCCTGAGATCAACACCGCGCTTGCATTCGACGTCGTCATCGACGGCGAGAGCACGACCATCATGGCCGAGGTTGCCCAGCAGCTTGGCAACAGCCGAGTGCGAGCGATTGCTCTGAAGCCGACCGATGGCCTCAAGCGCGGCACCGAGGTGCGTAACACCGGCGCTGGCATCATGGTGCCTGTCGGTGATGTGACTCTTGGTCACATCTGGAACGTGATCGGCGAACCGCTCGACGTTCCCGAGAGCGAAGTTAACATCACTGAGCGGTGGGAGATTCACCGTCCGGCTCCGTCGTTCGACTCACTCGAACCGTCGTCACAGATGTTCGAAACCGGCGTAAAGGTCATCGACCTTCTCACCCCCTATAAGCAGGGTGGCAAGATCGGCCTGTTCGGTGGTGCTGGTGTAGGCAAGACCGTGCTCATCCAGGAGATGATCACCCGTGTGGCTTCGAACCACGGTGGTGTATCAGTGTTCGCTGGTGTAGGCGAGCGAACCCGTGAGGGCACCGACCTGTTTATTGAAATGGGCGAAACCAAGATGGGTGCCGGCGAAGACGCGGCGACCGTGCTTTCAAAAGCAGCCTTGGTGTTCGGCCAGATGGATGAACCACCTGGCGTGCGCCTCCGAGTTGCTCTGGCCGGCGTAACCATGGCCGAGTACTTCCGTGACGTACAGAATCAAGACGTTCTGTTGTTCATCGACAACATCTTCCGCTTCGTACAGGCTGGCTCCGAGGTATCAACTCTTCTCGGTCGTATGCCTTCAGCTGTGGGCTACCAGCCAACCCTGGCTGACGAAATGGGCCAGCTGCAAGAGCGCATTACCTCAACCCGAGGCAAGTCGATTACTTCACTGCAGGCCGTATACGTGCCTGCCGATGACTACACCGACCCTGCGCCATTCACCTCATTCACTCACTTCGATGGAACAACTGAGTTGAGCCGTGACATCGCCTCGCTGGGTATCTACCCGGCTGTGGATCCGTTGTCATCAACCTCGACAATTCTGGACCCGAATGTTGTTGGTCAGCGTCACTATGACGTTGCTCGCCGAGTGCAGGAAATCCTGCAGCGCTACAAGGAACTCCAGGACATCATCGCCATTCTTGGTCTTGATGAACTTTCTGAAGAGGACCGTGTCACGGTTGACCGAGCCCGTAAGGTGCAACGTTTCCTCAGCCAGCCAATGTTTGTGGCCGAGATCTTCACCGGTCAAGAGGGCATCTTCACCGGTGTCGAAGAAACCATCGACTCGTTCGAAGCCCTCGTCAGCGGCGACATGGACCACCTGCCAGAGCAGGCGTTCTACATGGTCGGTGGCGCTGAAGACGTCGAGCGCAAGGCAGCCGAATTGGCTGCAAGCGCTTAATAGGAGCCTGCTGTGTCGATCCACGTCGAGTTTGTCTCGCCTGAACGCATCATCTTTACGGCCGAGGCCAAAGAGATCATCGTGCGTACAAGCGACGGCGAGATCGGGTTCATGCCTGGCCACGTTCCGTTTGTAGGCGTATTGCAGGTCGCTGAGGCTCGCATCTATGACATCGACGGTTCGACGTTGCACTCATTTGCGGTGCATCGTGGTTTTGTCGAAATCGCCAACGACCATTGCACAATCCTGAGCGATGTCGCCGAAGCTGCGGCCGACATTGATCCTGCTCGGGCAGAGCTCGCGCAACGTCGTGCCGAAGAAGCACTCGCTGCTGATAACGACGATGCCGACGCTGCCAATGCGCTGCGTCGTGCCCAGGTCCGCCTCGATGTTTCCAAGAAGGCTTCGGCGTAAAACCACTCCGTTTGGGCCGACGTTTGTCGCACAAGGCTGCTTTGCTGCAGAGACTCGTTCCTCGTCCGCATCCCGTTCCTCTGTCGCTCCGACTGGGGGCGCTCACCAGAAGATCAAAATGGACAGGCCCGGCGTTACCCACGCCGGGTCTTTCCCGTTTTCGACCGCGTTCCCGGGGTCTTGGTGCGGGGCAGGTGAGTCAGCCCACAGAGGCGGGGAAGACATCGATAATGCCGATGCTAGGTCGTACACCCAATCGGACCTGTGGAGCCTGGAGACGTTCAAGACCTACACCGGTAGAGACATACACCGGATAGTTGTCGACGAGTCCAAGGCCCCCGGCGGCGAGCGTCCGGGGAACCTTTGAGAAGGTGACTGGCGGACCAAAGAACGGTAACGAGATCTGGCCACCGTGGGTATGGCCGGCCACGATCAGGTCGACGTCGCTACCAACAGGCAGGTCATAGACCACACCAGGTCGGTGCGACAACAAGATCGTGAACGCGTCGCTCGGTTCGACGAGCGATGCGATCGTGTCCAGTCGACTGGTGGCAGCAAAGACGCTGACTCCCGCTAGCCGGATGGGTTGTCCTTCCACTGTCAGGTCGGTGATCTGATTGTCGAGGTAGAGGGCACCTGCGGCCTCCACGATCTTTTTGAGCTCGTCTGGTCGGTCGCTATCGCCCGAAACCACCGCCACGACGTTCACGTTCGCTGTCAACAAGGTGAGCAGTTCAATGAACGCCGGTGTCTCGGCTGCGATCGCATCGACACTTCCCTGGAAGAAGTCGCCTGGCACGAGCACGAGGTCCGGCTCTTCGGCAATCAACGTGTCAACGGCATTCTGCTCGTGGCGACCGATGTTCGGCGTCTGCATGTCTGCCAGCACCCCGATACGAAGGGGTTGGTCCACTGGCGCTGTCACAGCAACGATTTCGGTGGCAAGCCAATTCGGTTCTATGTGGGTGCCCCAGACTCCCAGCAGGGCAATAATGATGGCGAGCGCCCCGCCAAGGTTCACCAGTCGTGTCCGTCGTCTACGGATGAAGGCGGTGACATACCAACCGCCTAGGAGCGCCGGCACGGTTACGACAGCGAGCAGGTACAGCAGATGGGTATACGCGAACACGCCGAAGTCGTAGGTCTGGCTAGCGGCCAGCGCCCCGATTGCAAGAGTAATCACGCCGGCAACGAACGACTTCTCGATCTCACGGATCGTGACTGGCGGACGGAACCGGGTCGCCGCCAGCGGAGCCAGCGCACAACACGCGGCAACGATAAGGAGAAAACGGCTTAGACCCATGACCACACAAGTGTGCCAGCACGCTCGGTTGATGTGAGCGCGTAGGAAATTGACAGTGCCTGATCCTAAACATTGTCTGCACCGTGGGCAACGGGGTGTAAATACCCGATTCAGCGGGTGTACTAGCGGCATGGAACATAGACGTCTGGGCAAGTCCGGTATCAAGGTGAGCGTGTTGTCGTTTGGCAGTTGGGTCACCTTTGGTGATCAGCTCGATATCGCAAAGGCGACCGAAAGTATGCAAGCCGCGTGGGACGCTGGCGTGACGTTCTTCGACAATGCCGAGGCTTATGCCGGCGGTCAGTCCGAGACCATCATGGGCGAGGTGCTCCGCCGGATGGGGTTGGACCGCAAGACGTACACAATTTCAACCAAGTTGTTCTGGGGCATCACCGATGGTCCGAACACCAAGAACACGCTCAATCGCAAGTACCTCATGGAAGGCATCGACGGCTCACTGGAACGTCTTGGCCTCGACCATGTCGACTTGTTGTTCTGCCATCGCTCCGACCCAGAAACGCCTATGGAAGAGGTCGTGTGGGCGATGAGCGACATCATCGCCCAGGGCAAGGCCCATTACTGGGGCACGTCCGAGTGGACCGGTGCCGAGTACAAGGAGGCGTGCGAGGTAGCGGCGCGGTTGAACCTGCGTGCGCCGGTCATGGAGCAGCCGCAGTACAACCTGTTCGAACGTCACAAGGTCGAGACCGACTACGCCGATATCTACGACACGCACGGCATGGGGCTCACCACGTGGAGCCCGCTGGCCTCTGGTCTGCTGACCGGCAAGTACAGCGACGGCATCCCCGAGGGAAGTCGCGGTTCGCTGCCGAGCTACAGCTGGCTGCAGGATCGTCTGACCGACGAACAAGCATTGGGCAAGGTACGTGAACTCGGCGCGATCGCCGACGAACTCGGTGCCTCGCTTGCGCAGCTTTCCATTGCGTGGTGCGCAGCGAATCCCCACGTCTCCTCAGTAATCACCGGTGCCAGTCGTGTGGAGCAGGTGCATCACAATATGGAAGCTGCTGCCCTCATACCGAGCATGACGCCCGACGTGATGCATCGCATCGACGCAATCTTCGGCTAACGACGCAAGGTCGATTCGACAGCGAGATGGCGCACGAACTAATCGATGTCGATCGGTATCCGATCGATCATCCCGGTACCCACAGATATGACCAGCTGGTGCGGGCCTGTCGTCATGACATGGCCACTATCGGCTGTGCGGTCCTGCCTGGGTTCATTCCGGCAGAGATCGCCGGGGGCATGGCCAACCAACTAGGCACCATTGAGACATTCAACCGCTGCCATGTGCTGAGTGCTTGGGGCGATCCGCCTGCTGCTGATCTACCCGCTGATCACATCCATCGGCGTCGATTCCCCGAGGACACCCACGTGCTCGCGGGGGATCAACTCGTTGGCACCGGCTTGCGGATGTTCTATGAGACCGATGGGTTGAATACATTCCTGGCTGACGCTCTCGATGTGCCAGAGCTCCACCGCTTCGACGATCAGTTTCAGGACCTGAACGTGGTCCAGATCAAGGATGGCGGTCTGCACGCATGGCACTACGACCTCTCTGACTTCGTTATCACCTTGCTGCTGCAGAAATCCGAGGTCGGCGGCCAATTCGAGTTCGCACCATTCATCCGTGGTGAAGTCATCCCTGGCATGGTCGGCGGCCGTGACGGCAGAGTCTGGGACGAACGTTACGACGACGTCGAACAACTCTTTGCGGGCACTTGGCCGGCTACTCATATGTTGGACCTGGAGCCAGGTGATCTGGTGATGTTCAACGGCCTGCGGTCGATGCACCGTGTGCGAGCCGTGCACGGTTCCACGAACCGCATGATCGCGGTGATGAGTTACGACACCAAACCCGGCTTCTCCTCAACCGATGCCATCAACGCCCGCCTCTACGGCCCCCGCTGCCAAGAGCTCCTCAACACCCACCTCTGATGCAAATTAGGAGCCTGATGCACGAATTAGGTACACCACGCTCCTAATTTGCTTCAACGGCTAGTCGATGACGATGTCGGACAGGCCGTCTTCGGGCGGGGGATAGGCCATGTCGAGGCCTTCGAGGTTGTCGACGACGATTCGGGAGATCAGTAGGTTACGGAACCATTTGCGGTCGGCAGGAATTACGTACCACGGGGCATAGTCGGTGCTGGTTTGACTGAGCATGTCGGCGAAGGCCTTCTGGTAATCGTCCCAGAGTTTGCGTTCGTCAAGATCGCCGGTCGCGAACTTCCAGTTCTTCTCGGGTTCATCGAGCCGTGACTGCAGCCGTTGCTTCTGCTCCTCTTTCGAGATGTGGAGATAGAACTTTGCAATGGTGGTGCCTTCGTCGGCCAGCAGTCGCTCGAACTCTCGGATGTGATGGAATCGCTGCTGGACCTTCTCTTCGCTAATCCATCCGTGGACACGAACGACCAGCACGTCTTCGTAGTGGCTGCGGTTGAAGATGACCATTTCGCCGGTCGACGGCGCATGTTTGTGCACTCGCCATAGATAGTCGTGAGCGAGTTCGGTGTCGGTTGGCTTCTTGAACGAAGCAACCCGAACGCCCTGGGGATTCACACCGTCGAACACGTGGCGGATTGTGCCGTCTTTGCCGCCGGTGTCGGTGGCCTGGAGCACGAGCAACACCTTGTGTTTGTCCTCGGCCCACAGCAGCTCCTGGGCGGTCTCCAGACGGTCATTCAGGACCTTGGTGATGTCTCGACCAATCTTCTTGTCAATGCCCTCGTTCTCGTCGGTCTGCCACCAGGACAAGTCAACAGTGCTGCCCGGCTCGACTCGGTACCTTGAGAGATCGAATGACAGGGCGTGCTCAGCAGTACTCATCTCGTCATTGTGTCGCGCCTACGGTCCAATTGCTGATTCCGACAGTGGAGCAAATTTGGGTCGTGCACGGCCAGAAGGCCTGGTCTCACCTACGCTGCTGGCATGTCCACTGGCGTACGAGAACCCGTCGCAGCCGGAAGCCTGTATGCCTCAGACTCCCAAGAGCTGCGTTCAGAGATCGATGCTGCCATCAACGGCGCAGATAGCGAGTTCACCAGCCCCAAGTTGCTCATCGTGCCCGATTGTGGCTTGGCCGCTGCCCCCAATGTTGCTGGCGCTGGGATGATCATGCTCGAGACCGAACGAGATCATGTGCAGCGGGTTGTGGTCATCAGCGACTATCGGCCTGGTATTGGTGGACGAGACGTCCAAGGCATTGCAATCCCTCGGGCTATTGCGTTTCGCACGCCGCTGGGCGATCTGCTCACCGATCGGGCCGCAATCGAGAGTCTGCAAGGGCACCCAAGCGTGGTGATCAACGACCGACCGTTCGAGAAGGACACGTCGATTGAAGTACATCTGCCTCCTATCCAACGGCTCCTTGGCGCAGTTCGAATCGTCCCCATGCTTGTAGGCGAGGCAACCACTGCTGAAGTCGTCGATGTGCTTGAACGGTTGTGGGGATCACGCGACACGCTGCTTCTTGTAAGCGCATCGTTCGGCTCGGGAACCGATGCTGAAAAGGTGGCACAACAGGGTGAACTAGCGCGGGCTGCGCTGTTACGAAACGACATGGCCACGGTTGCCCGCACCAATGTGTCTGCGCCTCGGTCTCTGGCTGCAGCGATGACCATCGTTGGTCGCCGGTCGATGGGACTACTCGACCTCGCCAGCGACACGGTCGAGGATCCCTACGGCAGCGAAGAGATTACCGATGTGGCTGCGCTCGCAGCCTGGGAATCGACCGATATGACACTAGGCGACGCCGACGCCGACCATCTTCGAGCGCTTGCTCGGGCCGCGGTTGAACTCACCGTGCTCGGCGGGCGGGTCGAGGGCAGCGACATGGGACGCGTTCCGCCAGCACTCGCAGCCCGACGAGCCTCCGTTGTGACCTTGCGCCTCAATGGCCGGACTCGCGGTTCTGCCGGCACCATCGAAGCTGACCGGGCACTTGCCGGGTCAGTTGTCCGAAACGCGGCCGCAGCATGCGCCGATCCTCGGCTGCCGTCGATCCAGCCATCAGAACTTGCCGGATTGGAGATGACGATTTCCATCGTCTCACCGATCGAACGTATCTTCCCTCGGACCAGCGAGGAGCTCAGCCAGATGCTCGAAGCCGGACGTCATGGGATACTCGTGACTTCACCCGCAGGCAGGGCAGCGCAACTCCCTGCAATGTGGACCCGGCTCAGAACTCACGAAGAGTTCGTTGGTGCTGTCGCCCAGAAGGCGCGCGTTGAAGGCCCCGCCGGGGTCGGACGTGCCGCGTGGTATCGCTTCGAGACCATCGACTACTAGTGGCCGACTGTCGAATGCGACAGACACGCTGGCTTAGTCTGTTTCTTCTGATAGCGGTCCTTGCGGTCGCCTGTCGGGCTGCGCCGAACCGGGTAGCTGAGACCGCGGCCACCGCTGCGCCCGCGACCACCAGACCAACCCCAACACGGGTAGCAGCAGCAACGACAGTACCCCCGCCGGCAACGGTGCCGAGCCCGGCACCACCAGCTGTTTCAACGCCTGTGCCGCCTGTGTCGCCTGTGCCGACGACCCGTGCCGTGAACATTGGTGAGTTGCTGGCGCTCTCCTCGTTGCAGCCGGTCGACTGTCCTGCCGATGTCAGCGCCGATCAGGTTTCGTGCTCGATCGCAGTGCTACCGCTCGACAGCTACGCTCCCGTCGCGGGTGAGAACGTAGAGCTCATGGTCGCTTTCGTCGACAACGGTGACCCGAACGGGGTTGGGCCCGTCGCCTTCCTCCAGGGTGGTCCAGGAGTCGGAAGCGTGACCGCCGCTCGCAACTTCGTGGGTGCAACGCACGATGTGCTGTTCGTGGATCAACGCGGCACCGGTTACTCCAATCCCAAGCTGAACTGCCCTGAGGTCGACGACCTCTGGCTCGCGCACTACACCGACGATCCGGCCGTGCGTATTCCTGATGATGAGTCCATGGTCACTGCCTCGTATCAGGCATGTGCAACGCGGTTGATGGCTAGCGGGATCAACTTTGATCATTTCAATACCACCGCTGCGGCGGCGGACGTTGAGCTACTCCGACAGTTGTTCGGCTACGACGAATGGTCGATCTGGGGAATCAGCTACGGCACTCGTTTGGGCCTGACGATCATGCGGGATCATCCCAACGGCGTGCGGTCAGCGGTGCTGGATTCCGTCGTGCCGTTCGAAGTTGATTTCTTTGCTGCGATCCCCGAGAACGGCATCCGGTCGATGACCGCACTCGATCAAGCGTGTGATGATGATCGGTGTGCCGCCGACCACGGCGACTTCCTCGACAATCTTTCTGCGCTGGTGCTCGAACTAAATCAGAATCCGGTGGTGGTATCGGCAACCCGGCCAGGCACCGGCGACACGTTCCCATTTCGTGTCGATGGTGAGACGCTCGTCGACCTGGTATTCACCCAGCTGTACAGCACCGGTTCGCTGCGGGCGTTGCCTCGCCAGATTGCACGAGCCGACGCTGGTGGGCTCAACGAGATCGTCGCCACGTTCATGACCCGCCGCGATCCCAATGCGTTCGACCTATCGATCGGGCTGTATTACACCACCTGGTGCCGAGAAGAATTACCGTTCTACGACGACTCTGGCGACGACGATCTACTCCGCAGTCTGGAACCACGTTTTGGCGACGCTGTGGCTGGGGCTCTGAGCAGCGATGGTGTTCAGCAGCTTTGCGACTTCTTCATGGTGGCACCGTCTGCGCCCCTAGATGATGAGCCGCTCGAGAGTCCGATACCTACACTCGTGTTCGCTGGTACGTTCGACCCGATCACGCCACCTGCATGGTCCAAACAAGTCGCCGATGCGCTGTCGAACTCAACCTACGTCGAACTCGCCGACCACGGCCACGGCATGGCGACATCGTGTCCTGCCAACATCCGACTCGCCTTTCTTATCGATCCGTCGGCATCGGTTGACACGACGTGCGCCGACGACACCGGGGCCCCCGACTTCGAATAGGCCTAGCGGTAGTCGACGACCGAGAAGTCGTCGAGTTTGTCAAGACGGTGTGAAGCATTGATCAGGCGGACAGTGCCAGACTTGGAGCGCATGACGAGTGACTGTGTTGTCGCCCCGTCGGCATTAAAACGAACACCCTTGAGCAGGTCACCCTCGGTAATGCCAGTGGCAGCGAAGAAGCAGTTGTCGCCCGAGACCAGGTCATCGGTGTGCAGAACTCGTTCGAGGTCATAACCCAACTCGGCGGCTGCGGCTCGTTCCGCGTCGTCGCGGGCCCAGACACGGCCTTGGAGTTCGCCGCCCATACATTTGAGCGCAGCTGCGGTGATCACGCCTTCGGGTGTGCCGCCGATGCCGAAGAGCACGTCGGCGTCGGCATCTTCCCAGGCGGTCGCGATAGCACCAGCAACGTCGCCATCGGGGATGAGTTGAATACGGGCGCCGGCTTCGCGGATCTCAGCGATGAGTTTCTCGTGACGAGGGCGGTCTAGCACGACTGCGGTCAGGTTGCGAATACGGTCACGCTTTGCTCCAGCGATGCGATGCAGGTTCTCGG
>DNHM01000054.1:1991-3431 GCA_003485885.1 Acidimicrobiaceae bacterium | reverse complement strand
CGCGTGCCTGGCACCGGTTCGTTATGTCTCTAGGCTCGGTGGGTGACTGACGAGGCTTCCATTCCTGCTGCTGGCGAATACCACATGACAACCGACGAGTTTCGGGCCCTTGGGCATGAGCTCATCGACTTCATCGCGGACTATCGCGACAACATCAGCGACTACCCGGTGTTGTCACAGGTGGCTCCCGGCGACATCGCTGCTCAACTGAACCCAACGCCGCCTGAACACGGCGAAGACCTGTCGGGTCTGGTCGATGATCTGCGGTCGATCATCGCTCCTGGACTCACTCACTGGCAGTCGCCGAACTTCTTTGCCTACTTCCCAGCCAATGCGTCGTTGCCTTCGGTGCTCGGTGAGCTTGTTAGTGCAGGCTTCGGTGTGCAGGGCATGTTGTGGGCCACCAGCCCAGCAGCCACTGAAGTCGAGACGGTGATGATGGACTGGCTCGTTGATCTGTGTGGGCTCCCTCGAGTTTTCCATTCGTCGAACGACGGTGGAGGAGTGATGCTCGACAGTGCTTCATCGGCCGTATTGACCTCGATGGTCGCGGCTCGACATCGTGCGGTCGGCCACCGGGCTGCGCCTGAGCTCCGGGCGTACACTTCAACCCAGGCGCATTCGTCGGTGCTCAAAGGGATGCGGGTCGCCGGTTTCGCCGATGAACAGCTGCGCAGCGTTGACGTGGATGAAGACTTCGCCATGCGTGCTGACCTGTTGGCAGATGCAATGGCGCAAGATGTGGCAGATGGCTTCGTGCCCTTCTTCGTCGTAGGCACGGTCGGCACGACATCGTCGACTGCGATCGACCCGATCGCTGACATCGCTGCGGTCGGAGCTGAATACAGCGCCTGGGTGCATGTCGATGCGGCCTTCGCTGGCAGTGCTGCGGTGGCACCAGAGCTTCGGCCGTTGGTGAACTCGGGCCTCGACGCTGTCGATAGTTACTCGTTCAACCCTCACAAATGGTTGCTCACCAACTTCGACGCGGCTGCCTACTGGGTCGCAGACCAACCTTCGCTCACGAGCGCAATGGCGATCGTGCCGGAGTATCTGAAGAATGCGGCGACCGAGTCCGGCCAGGTCATTGACTATCGGGATTGGATGGTGCCTCTGGGCCGACGTTTCCGTGCACTCAAATTGTGGATGGTCATCCGATGGTATGGCGCCGAAGGCCTGCGAGCCTTCGTGCGTGACCATGTCGCGATTGCTCAAGAGTTATCCGATTGGGTCGATGCGCATCCATCGTTCGAGCGCCTGGCTCCCACGCCATTTAGCCTGGTCTGTTTCGCTCATGTCGATGGCGACGACCGGACCCGAGGGATCGTCGACGCGATTAACGCTGCCGGAACCCACTACGTAACCCACACCACCCTGAACGGGCGTTACACGCTGCGCGTCGCCATTGGATCAGTCACCACCGACCGCACCCACGTCGAA
>DNHM01000054.1:0-1882 GCA_003485885.1 Acidimicrobiaceae bacterium | reverse complement strand
CCGTCGTCACGCGGGGTCAGACCCTCGGGAGCACATTGTCTCACCGAAGCGGGCGAGGGGACTGTGCGAAGTACGCTCGATGACGTGTCTTCAGTTGAGATTGTTATTCCCCGGCCAGATGACTGGCATGTACACCTTCGAGACGATGAGATGCTCGATGCCGTCGTTGACCACACAGCACGCTGGTTTCGTTACGCGCTGGTCATGCCCAACTTGACACCACCGGTCACCTCAAGCGCCGGTGCTCAGGCGTACCGGGCCCGCATCATGGACGCCGCATCGGTGGGTGCGGACACCTTCGTTCCGCAAATGACCTTGTACCTCACGCCAACGATCGACGTCGACGATCTCGTCGAAGGCTTCAACGCTGGCGTGATCGGCGGAGTGAAATTCTACCCGGCCGGTGCCACCACGAACTCCGACGCTGGTGGCACAAACCTGCTGGATTTCGAAGCGACCCTGTCGGTGATGGCCGAGCAGAAGATCCCGCTGCTGGTGCATGCCGAGTCGACTGATCCTGAGCTCGACATCTTCGATCGAGAGGCTGCATTTCTCGACCAACAGGTTGGTCCGCTGCTGGCCGCCATGCCCGAGCTCAGCGTGACCGTCGAACACATCTCGACCGCCGCCGGCATCGACCTGGTAAACGAGTTCGATCAGGCGTATGGGTCGATAACTCCCCATCACCTTTCCTGTGACCGCTCCGACCTACTCGCGAACGGTATGCGACCCGAGCTGTACTGCAAACCGGTCATCAACTCGGCAGACAACAGGCGAGCACTCGCCGCCGCTGCCACGTCGGGCAATCCAAAGTTCTTCCTCGGCACGGATTCAGCGCCGCACCCGCTGAGCCAAAAAGAAGCCCGCGTCGCTAAGGCCGGCATCTTCAATGCTCCCTATGGGCTGCAGGTCACCGCTGAGCTGTTCCATCAAGCCGAGGCTCTCGATCAGTTCGTCGCCTTCGTCTCACTCAACGGCGCAGCCCGCTATGGCCACGAACCCAGCAGCGACGAGCTCCGGCTGGTGCGTAACGACACTTTGGCCGAAGATGTCGTCGAGGTCATCACGACTGCCGCTGGCGACGAAGTCCGGTTGTTCGGCGTCGCCGAGGCCGCGCGGTGGTCGATCGCTGCGGTGTGATGCCGGTTCGGAGCGATCGCTGCGGACGACACTCATCATGACGGAGTCGACGAACTTGCCATCCCAACAAAGTGCCTGACGTCGCACTCCTTCTCGCCAAACCCGATTCGATCGAAGTGGCAGCGCGTGCCGGTCAGCCGGTCAGCCGGTTGGCCTCGTGGGCATCACAGGCGAGTGACGGCCGCAGCACAACACGTTCACCGGTAATGGTGGGTTTGCAGGCGAGGGAGATACGGCCAAAGATCAGTTGGCAGGTTCGGCGAGCGACTCGAGGGTCGCAACCGCTTCGTCCGCTCGGTCCACTGGCACTAGCAGGTGGTCGTGATAGAAACCAGCCAACACATTGCAGGGAATCTGACGTTCGGTCAGCGCTCGGGATATGGCGGCGGTCAGCCCAACCGCTTCAAGCGAGCTGTGCACCTGCACCGTGAGCCAGACGGCGACAAAGTTGGCCGGCCACCCTCGGCGTTCGGCTTCGTCAAGAGTGGTAATCACCGTGGTTCCTTCGACCTCGGTGAGCACGGCGTGGACGCCATCGCCCTGAGCCACAGGTTCGGGCAACGACACCACGGTCACGAGCTCAGCACGTCGCTCGATCTTGATCGACGCCAACATTTTGGCCAGATCCATCTCGCCAGGCGAGACCGATGAGTCCCCAAGCGACACCGTCACGCGCCCCACTTGGCGAGGTAGGCATGCATGGCGTCGACAGCAGCGACGTCGAGGACAACGACACCGTCGA
>DNHM01000524.1 GCA_003485885.1 Acidimicrobiaceae bacterium | reverse complement strand
TCACGAAGCAGCAGACGAAGCTGATCGGCGTCGTAGTTGTCCGGGAGGTTATGGGGCCCAATGAGGTCGGCAGGGCCGGTTACAGCGACCCAGTTCCAGCCTCGGCGAGCCGACACCGTGACCTGTGAGCCCCGGCGGACATGGCCAACACGGGCAGCGCTACCGCGGGACACGAGCGCAACACATGACTGGCCGTGCACCGGGTGAGTGATCACGCCACAGTTGACGACGCTTGACAAAACCCGACCGTCCGCTTGGGTCGTGCTTACCGTTGCCAGCCCGGTTTCCGAGGCCAGAAAACTCTTCATCACTTCGATGTTTGACATGATCGGACCGTAGTGGGCGAAGTACCGATCCTGCCGGTCAGTACCCCAGGTAGGTGCGAACGAGCTCGACGATTTCGTCGGTGCCTTTGGGGGAGTGGTTGCCCGCAACCCACTCGACAGTGGTGGCAGCAGGGATGGCTGGCACATGTTCTGCGAACTCGTCGGGTTTCCCGAAAGGATCCTTCTGGCCGGATACGAACAGCGTGGGCACTGAGATGTCCGCGAAGTGTTCGGTGCGAAGTTTCTCGGATTTCCCCGGCGGGTGTAGCGGATAGGACAACAACACCAGCGCGGTGGCTGGCAGCCCTTCGGCCACAGCAACCGAACATGATCGGCCACCGAAGCTGCGACCGCCATAAGCCAGCTTCTTCGGTGCCACACCAAGTTCAGCAGCGAACTCGGCGCCGGCAGCGGCGATCTTCTTCACTGCGTTCGAAACGCTTGTGGTTGCCAGCGTGAGCCGCAACACTGGCAGCTCAGGAATCCCATCTTCAATCGCCTTCAGCGTTGCGTGATCGCGGTCAGCGCTGGCACCCGGGGTGATCACCAAACCCGCAGGCCGGGTGCGCTTCGTGAATGCCCTAATGGAGGAAGCACCGGTCTGGGAATCACTGCTCATGGCTGCAGAGTAGCGATGGACTCGCCTCGACGCTGGTGACTGGTAGGGCCGGCGCATCCTGTCGAGGTTGCAGTGGACGAAGATGCGATGGACGTTGTCTCCAAACGTGCATGGCTCCAACGTGAACACGGCGGGGTCCGTCTTTCGGCCGCGACGTGCGACCGGCGAGGGCCGTGGCGGGACCAGATGCGAGTGACCACGTGTTGTGACGGGTTCGTCCACTTTCCCTTTCCATTCGTTCATGCTAATAATAAGTCATGACTTATGAAGCAACGGCAGCCCTTGATGTCTTGCACGACCCAACCCGTCGTCGGGTGTTGGAGTTGCTTCGTAACGGCGAACGCAGCGTGCGGGAGTTAACTGATGGCACGACCGTGAGCCAGCCCGCCGTGTCACAACATCTCAAGGTGTTACGCGAGGCAGGCCTCGTGGTCGCTCGTCCCGACGGCGCTCGGCGTATGTACCGAATCGACCCCGATGGCCTGCGCTCGGTGCGGGCATGGGTGGATTCATTCTGGGACGACGCACTCACGGCCTTTGTGGCCCATGCAGAAGGAGTAAAATGATGTCAGGATTTCCTCCCGTAGTGCGGGCCGCGTGGGTGAATCGCCCGATCGACGAGGCGTTCCACGTGTTCACGTCAGAGATCAGGGCATGGTGGCCGCTGCCATCCCACGGACTGTTCGGCGACGCCTCGGCGAGCGTTGCATTCAGCGATGGTCAACTTGTTGAACAGTCGGTCGACGGGTCCGAAGCGATCTGGGGCAAGGTCCTGGCATGGGAGCCGTCTGTCCGACTGGTCTTCACCTGGCACCCCGGTGGCGATGGCGAAGAGGCAAGCGAGGTCGAGGTTGTCTTCGAGGCTGATGGCGCCGGGACCCGAGTGGTTATCGAACATTGAGGCTGGGAAACCTTCGGTGAAGCCGGCGTTGCTCGCCGCCTTGGATACGTGGGACCGAACGCATGGGGTTACGTGCTCGATTTCTTCGCAGATGCAGCCGAGGTGCGCCCCGACGCGGTCGATCTCACCGAACTGGCCGGCGTGTACGAAACGTTTTTCGCCGAGGCCGAACTCCGTAGGTTCGGTCCGGCCCCCGATGGTGAGTGGAATGCCGAACAGGTGGTCGCACACGTTGCGCTCAACGATGCCGCAATGTTGGGCGTCTGTCAGGCGCTCGTGCACCAGAACGAGGCTCGTTTCGAGAACCATGTGTGTCAGGACCTCGATGTGCTGGCCTCGTTCATCGCTGCCAATCACGATCTAGCGGGCCTGATCACCGCTGGCCAGAACATGGCGCAACTTGTGCTTGCTTCGTTGCGTCGGTTGTCTCCAGACCAGCGCCAGAACGAGGTGCACTGCTGCCTGCTGCACAACGGCGAGACGATGGTCGATCGTCTACTGCCATGGGAGTCCGTTGCGGTTGCCACTCAGGCTTCGATGCACCTGCCGGCCCATATCGAACAGCTGCGCAACCTTCGGGGCTGAGGTCTTGCTGCGTCAGAAGGCGAGTCGTGTGTTGGAGCGGACCGGGTCAGCGGCAACGCTTCGAGTCGTGAGTGACAGTCCAGCTCGCCTGCGGGCCACACTGGTTGGGTGACACGAGATCGAGACCGGCCATGGATGATGCGGACCTATGCCGGACATTCCACACCCGAAGCCTCAAATGCGCTGTATCGCAGCAATCTTGAGAAGGGCCAGACCGGCCTGTCCATAGCGTTCGACCTGCCGACACAGACCGGGTATGACCCCGACGACATCCTTGCGGCGGGTGAGGTCGGCAAGGTCGGCGTGCCGATCGTGCATCTTGGCCACATGCAGACGCTGCTCGACGGAATCCCCGTTGGCCAGATGAACACCTCGATGACGATCAATGCGCCCGCGTCATGGCTCCTAGCGTTACACATCGCCAATGCCGAGACCCAGGGGGTGGCCCGTGCCGAGCTGCGGGGCACAACGCAGAACGACATCGTCAAGGAATACCTGAGCCGGGGCACGTACATCTTCCCGCCTGAACCAAGCCTGCGTTTGATCGTCGACATGATCGCCTTCTGCGCGGCCGAAGTGCCAGCGTGGAACCCGATCAATATCTGTAGTTATCACCTGCAGGAAGCTGGCGCCACACCGGTCCAAGAGCTCTCGTTTGCGTTGGCCAATGCAGTGGCCGTACTCGACGCGGTCCGAGCAAGCGGACAGGTAGCTGATGATGCGTTCGGTCAGGTTGTCGGCAGCGTGTCGTTCTTCGTCAATGCTGGCATTCGGTTCGTTGAAGAGACGGCCAAGATGCGGGCGTTTACCCAGATGTGGGAGCAGATTACCCGCGACCGGTACGGCGTGACGGACCCGAAACAGCGCCGGTTTCGTTATGGCGTGCAGGTCAACTCGCTGGGCTTGACCGAGTCCCAACCCGAGAACAATGTGCAACGAATTGTGCTCGAAATGCTGGGCGTGACCTTGTCCAAGGATGCGCGAGCCCGGTCGATCCAGCTGCCAGCCTGGAACGAGGCACTAGGTCTGCCACGCCCGTGGGATCAACAATGGGCGCTTCGTATGCAGCAGGTGTTGGCGTTTGAAACCGACCTGCTCGAATACGACGACATCTTCGCTGGCAGCCATGTGATCGAGGCGCTCACCTCAGACCTGATGGCCGACGCATGGTCCGAGCTCAATGGGATTATCGAACGGGGTGGAGCGTTTGCTGCCATCGAAGACATGAAACGTTCGCTGGTCGAATCGAATGCTCGGCGAGTCCGATCGATAGAGACGGGTGATACCACCGTTGTTGGACGCAACCACTTCACCGAGTCCGAGCCATCGGCGCTCGGTGGCTCCGAAGCGATTCTGCGGGTAGACCCCCACGTCGGGCAACAGATGGTTGCCGACGTCGAACAGTGGCGCACGAGTCGTGATCGTGCCGCCGCAGAAGCGGCGATCGACGAGTTGCGCCGGGTGGCAAGCAGCACCGAGAACATCATGGCAGCCACTATCGAATGTGCTCGCGCTGGCGTGACCACAGGGGAGTGGGCGCATGCGTTGCGAGGTGTCTTCGGCGAATTTCAGGGGCCTACTGGGGTCGCTCACGCAGCCGCCGTCGGCACCGCGGCCCTTGGAGCATTGGCGAGCTTCCACCAAGGTCTTGCCGACGGCCCGCCCAAGGTGCTGATCGCCAAACCCGGACTCGATGGTCATTCGAATGGCGCCGAACAGATAGCGCTCGCAGCCAGAGACAGCGGGATGGAGGTCGTCTACCAGGGCATTCGCCGAACACCAGACCAGATTGCAGCCACCGCCCGCGACGAAGACGTCGACTTGATCGGGCTTTCAGTTCTCTCCGGCAGCCATGTCGAACTGGTGCCAGCGGTTCTTGCGGCACTTGCCGCAGTTGGAGTGCATGCACCGGTCATCGTTGGCGGGATCATCCCCGGCGAGGACCACGAGGCGTTGCGCTCAGCAGGTGTTGCTCGGATCTACACCCCGAGCGACTATGAAATCGGCGCAATGATGAGCGACCTCAGCGAACTGGCCCTGGCCGCACGAGACTGATGCTGGACACCTGCCACTGACCGGCGTCTCGGGGTATATCACGGGCTGACGAGGCTCGGAAGTCGGACGCTCTTTCGTGTGTCGGTAGTCACGGCCGGCGGCCGGAAACCGCATGATGATGCGGGTCTACTGACTGTGGTGAATCTTGACTCGACGGTGTGGAATAGCGGGCGTGCGCGCCCTTTGTAATCGTGTAATTCACCCCACTTGCGAGGTATGCGTGTCCACGATTAACAGCACAACTCTCCACCTTCTTCCCATTCCCAATGGCGTGTTCTTCCCCGACATGGTCGTGACCGTCGAAGCCCAAAGCCCAGGTGCCCGGGCCGCGTTTGAAGCCGCCGCGGGCACCGATGGCAAGGAACTGGTCGCTGTCCCCCAATCTGGTGGGGACTATTCGACGATCGGCATCGTCGTTCGCATCGAACAACATGGCCAGCTTCCTGGCGGCGGCGAAGGTGCGGTGTTACGGGGCCTACGTCGCGTACGAATCGGTCAGGGGGAGACCGGCACCGACGGCGTACTCCATGTGACCGTGACCGAGGTCGAAGAAGGTAAAGCGACCGCAGAAGCGAAGGCGCTTGCAATCGAATATCGCGGTACCGCAATGGAGTTGCTTCGTTTGGTGGGCGGCAGTCGGCTTGTTGGCATGCTCGACGGCGTCGAAGACCCGGGGGCGCTTGCCGACACGATCGGGCTATGGCCAGACCTGGGCGATGATCGCCGCCGGGAATTGTTCGAAACGATCGACCCGACTGAACGTATCACCAAGGCCCTTGTCTGGGTCAAGGAAGCGTTGGCCGAGGCCAACGTGAACCACGACGTCAACTCGACGGTGCGTGAAGGTTTCGAAAAGGATCAGCGAGAAGCGATCCTTCGCCGCCAGATGGCATCCATCCGTGAAGAAATCGGCGATGTCGACGACGATGACATCGCCGAGTATCGGGCCCGCATCGCCGACGGTGCACTGCCCGAGGTCGTCGCCAAGGCAGCCGAGAAAGAGATCACCAAACTCGAACGGATGGGCGATCAGTCGATGGAGTCGGGCTGGATTCGTACCTGGCTCGAGACGATTTTCGAACTGCCGTGGAACGAACGGACTCAAGACAAACTTGACCTTGACGACGCTCAGGCACAACTAGACGCTGACCACACCGGCCTGGACAAGGTCAAGGAACGTATTATCGAATTCCTGGCCGTGCGCAAGCTGCGTTCTGAACGCGATGTCGACGAGACCGGCAAGGCCGGTGGCACCATCTTGGCCCTCGTCGGCCCTCCCGGCGTGGGCAAGACGAGTCTGGGTGAATCGATTGCCGAGACCATGGGACGCAAGTTCGTGCGCATATCACTCGGTGGCATCCGTGACGAAGCAGAGATCCGCGGCCACCGCCGGACCTATGTCGGGGCGCGCCCTGGTCGCCTTGTTCGGGCACTGACCGATGCTGGCACCATGAACCCCGTCATCTTGCTCGATGAGATCGACAAGGTCGGCAATGATTGGCGTGGCGATCCATCGTCTGCGCTGCTCGAAGTACTCGATCCAGCCCAGAACGCCACGTTCCGTGATCACTATCTGGAGACCGAACTCGACTTGAGCGAGGTTGTCTTCATCGCCACCGCCAATGTGCTTGACACGATCCCCGCCCCGCTGCTTGATCGTATGGAGATCATCAGCCTCGAGGGTTACACCGAAGACGAGAAGGTCTCCATCGCACGCGACCACCTGTTGCCTCGGTTGTATAAACGCAACGGCGTGAGCGCGGACGAAGTCGTGATCAGTGACGACATCGTGCGCACCGTCGTTGGTGACTTCACCCGTGAGGCTGGGGTTCGTCGACTCGAGCAGCGGCTCGACCGGCTGATGCGCAAAGGCGTCAGTGAACTCGTACGTAGTCCCGACGTCGATGTCATCACGATCTCGGACGACGACCTACGACCTGCGCTTGGGCGTTCTGCTTCTCGGGACCTGCCGGCAGACCGCCTCGTCATTCCCGGTATCGCTACTGGACTCGCGGTCACCGGCGCTGGTGGCGACGTGTTATTTGTTGAAGTTTCGGCGAGCGATGCCGAGCCTGGTCTGACCTTGACCGGTCAGCTCGGCGACGTGATGAAAGAGTCCGGCCAGATCGTGCTCTCCTATCTGCGAGCAAACGCAGCAGAACTCGGTATCGAGGATCCGCTAAACAAACGGTTCCACGTGCACTTCCCAGCCGGTGGGATTCCGAAGGACGGTCCGTCAGCCGGTGTCACCATGACCACCGCGTTTATCAGTCTGCTCCGAGACCAGGCGATGCGATCCGACGTCGCCATGACCGGCGAAGTCACGCTGCACGGTCGAGTGCTGCCAATCGGCGGTGTCAAGGAGAAGGTCCTGGCTGCCCACCGAGCTGGTGTCACCCATGTGATCCTGCCCGAAGGGAACCGTGAGGACGCCGAGGACATCCCCGAACACGTACTCGATTCGGTCGAACTGCACTTCGCCGCAACCATTAACGACGTCATCACCGTCGCATTCGACTCGTCGGCGTCATCGAGGGTCTGACCCCTCATGACGTGACCCCCGATGACGTGGGGAGACCGTGTGCTTCCATCGACGGCACGAGCATCGCCATCATGCAGGAGATGCGTAACTTCCTTGCTCTGATGTTCTGTAAGGGTGCGTTCAGAACCACATGTGGAGGTTCACCCGCGACAATCGCTGATCAGCCTCCACACGTGTGACCAGGGTTAGACCCAGAGGCGGTCGCAGACGTTGAGCCACAGCTGGGTGGTGAGTTTGAGCGATTCGACATCAATTCGTTCGTTGTTGCCGTGGAAGCGGTTCTGGAATTCAGAGAACGAGACCTTGTTGCTCAACAATCCGGCGCCATAGGCAGGCACACCTCGGGCACGGAAGAAGCGGGCGTCGGTTCCGCCGGTCACGATCGATGGGACCACCCGAGCATCGGGATAGGCAATCTGGATGGAGTCGGTTAATGCCGACCACAGCGGTGTGTCGGTCGACGAGAGCGCTGGCCCTTGTGCCTCGTCGTACTTGCGATGGATCGTGACCGAAGGAAGGAGATCCTCGCCAATGATCGCGCGCAGATGGCGATCGGCATCGTCATCGTCTTCGCCGGGGAGCACCCGGATGTCGACCATAAGGTCCGCATGATCGGGAACGGTGTTGTCTTTTTCGCCGCTGTTCAAGACGTTGGGACTAAACGACATCTGGCAACACGAGTGCAGATTACGAGCCATACCCATAGGGAGCTCGGCCAAGGCATCGTCGATATGTGCAGGGTCGAGTAGTCGCCGTTCGATATCGGCGTCGAAACCAAGTGCTCGCACCCGATCTCGAAACATCTCATCGATCCGAGGCGCAATCTCGTACTCGGCCATACGAGCCACGATCTTGGCCGCCTTGATCAGCGCATTGTCGGTTCCGTAGGGCATGGAACCGTGGCCGGGTGAGCCAGCGATCTCAAGGTGACGGAAGGCGCCGCGCTTCTCGCCGTTGGTGAGCAACACGGTGGTGCCGTCGTCGGTGAACGATGGTGTGCCGCCGTACTCAGTCAGTACGTAGTCGGACTTGATGGCATCCCAGTCGTTCTCAATGATGTGTTTTGCGCCAAGGACACCGCCGGCTTCTTCGTCGGCCACTGCGAAGTAGATGATGTCGCCGGGGTAACGTTTGCCCGACCGTACGATTTCGCGAAACGCCACCAACATCGACGACGTGACGTTCAACATGTCCACAGCGCCGCGGCCCCAAACCTCGGGTGTGCCGTCGGCCGACGTGATCAGTTCACCACCAAACGGGTCATTGTCCCAGCCCTCGGGACTCACGGGCACAACGTCGGTGTGGCCCATCAAACACAACGACGGTGCATGTGGGTCTGTGCCCTCGTAGCGGGCAATAAGCGATGTCCGGTTCGGCTCCGGCTCGAACATTTGAAAGTCGATGCCTAGGCCGTCGAGCTGGTCTCGAACCAGCCGGGCATTTCGGTCCTCTTGACCTGACTCAGGCGTGCCCTCGTTCACGCATTGGTTGCGGATCATCTGCTGCAGCAGGTCCACGGTCTCGTTGGTCAGCGTGTCGATCGGCGTTGCCATGTCTCCAGTATGGCCCAGGGAGCGATGGGTGGTAGCGAACAACGGTGCGTGGATGGCGACGATCACGACGGTGACAATCGAGGCAGAACGCCTCGTGGAGCGACGCCTCTTCGGTGAATACCAGGGCGGTGTCGAGTGGCTTCTCACCGGCACCGATGTCTGCCCGTGATGCAATGACCTTGCCACCGAGCTTGTGCAGCTTGACCCGATCTACCAAACGCCTGGTCTCCCACTGTTCGCCCAAGCTGACGATGACGCTCGGTTGGACGGCGCTCGCTTCCGGCTGATCTGGCCACTCCCTCTGCTGGCGAGATCAGCAGGCCGTTCGTGCGTCACCAAGGCCGCGGGATCGGTCTGGGACGGCGGCTGGCCGAGCAGCTCGTGGTCCACGCACATATGGCATCGATCTTGCGCCTCGTACTGAACACCCTGCCAACGATGGTCGAAGCCCACGCGTTGTATGCGGCCATGGGATTTGAGCCATGCACACCATATGTCGACGAAGCGCTTGAGGGCGTGCTCTCTTTTCACTTTCGCTCTGGATGTCAGGTCTGCCTGACTGCGAATGGAATCAGGGCTCACGCATCGGTTAGGTTCTCTAACACTGCAACCGGGGGCTGCAGTTCGTGACAGCAATTAGGGGGGTGGGGTGAAGCGAAGTACGTGGGTGTCTGACCTGCACCGGGTTCGCGAGGGTCAACAGGACCGGAGTCGCAAGACGCAGGTAGCTCTTCTCGATGCCGCCGAGGAACTGTTCGCCGAGCACGGCATCGGTGGCGCCACGATCGCTGATATCTCGTCCGCTGCAGGATGTTCCATTGGCGCGTTCTATCACCACTACCGCGACAAACGGGCGATCCAGTTTGCGCTCTTCGCACGGTATGCGACAGAACTCGACGAGATGGCCCGGCTTGGTCTTGACCCGAACCGCTGGGCCGGCACAACGATAGGTGACATCTTGCACGGCTATGTCGAGCTGACGATGCGTAACGATCGGGAACTACCAAGGCGATCCCGTTCGGCAGTAGCACTCAGCCAGGCTGAGCCTGAGATTCACGACCAGATGTGTGAGCTGCGGAGGCGACGCGAAGCAGAATTTAGCAATTTCTTGCTCACTCGCAGCGACGAGATCGGGCACGAGAACCCCCGGCTTGCGGTGGCCTTTGTGCTGGATCAGTTGGGGTCCATGATGCGGGTGCGTATGCACGAACGC
>DNHM01000063.1:348-13172 GCA_003485885.1 Acidimicrobiaceae bacterium | reverse complement strand
CGAAGAAAACAGCCCGTTCGCCCCGATGCACACCCAGTTTGGTTTTGATGCATCACAGTCGACGGTCACCGTTATAGGTACCGACGCCCCTCACTCGGTTATGGCTGTGATCGATGCCGATGACCCCACCTGCGCAGACCGCATGTTGTATTCGTTTGCTCGGGCCTTCGCCAATGTGACAACGAACAACATCGCGCTGCGTGGCGGCCAGGCAGCGTTGGCCATCAATGCCGACCACGCCGGGTTTTTGGCCAACGCCGGCTATGACCTGACCTCGATCCGCGACGCGGTGGTAGAGCGCGCCTCTATCTCCGGAGTCGAGTTTGCGAAGTCGGCTGGTTATATGGGCAAACAACCCATCGCCGATGACGACTACCGATGTTTCAACGCTCCCGAGGACCTGCTGGTGTTCGTCGCCGGCGGTGGCGGGCTCTATTCAGTTGCTTTCCCGACATGGTGCGCTGGCCCGCATGTAAACCGAGCGGTGACTGTCGAAATCGAAGTCGGCCAAGCGTGTGAAATTCCTGGCCTCGCTGCGCTTGTTACCAACGGATCACCTCTCTAAACCTGCATCCCCGGAGCTCAGGCATTCAGCGCTCGATCACTCCCCAGAGGTCTTGGGTCTCTGATGATCACGACAAGCCGTCTCATTGCCGCGGCCAGCACCTGGCGGCATTGCTACTGTCACCGTGGTGGATGCACCTGTGGCTACTCCCGACTTCTATAGCTACGCATGGACGCCACCTGCAAGCGTCGACCTACGTGATCGATTTGTCTGTGTTCGGTGGTCCGACGGTGTTGAGCTGTTGGCGTTCGACCTGTGGCTACGCGAGAACGTGGTGGGGATTGGTATCGATCCTGCGACCCGAGAAGGCCTGATCGACCCAGCCGACCTTGGTGTGAACGGTGCGGCTGGCTCGGCCACTGCCATCATTGGCGCATCCATCGGTGCCACCGGAGCAGTCGCCGTCCAATTCGCCACAGAAGCGCACGCTCACCTCCTCCATCCTGGCTGGTTACGCCATGTGGCCGAAGGCAAGCATCGTCCGGCAAGCTGGCTACCGGCACAGATGGTTTGGACTGCAGCAGATCGGTGGGAGCCACCGACCCATGATGGTCCCGCAGTTCTCGCCACCGACGATGCGTTCGCTGCCTGGATCAATGACCTCGTAAGCACAGGTTTTGCCCGGCTCCGTGCCCTGCCAGATGATCCTGACGTGGCGCTCGCTCTCGCCGCTCGTATCGGTGCCGTCCGGGACACCAACTTCGGCCCCATCTGGGATGTGAAGGCCGACGTGACTATGGCTGGAAGCGCAGATACCAATAGCACCGCCAACACGAATCTTAGGTTGGGACCCCACACCGATCTTCCGACGCGTGAGACACCACCTGGATTCCAGTTTCTGCATTGTTTCAGAAACGAAGCTGTCGGCGGAGAATCGACCATGGCCGATGGTGCTGCGGTTGTTGCCGCACTCAAAGCCGAGCATCCCGAACAATACGAAGCCCTAACCACACTGCATTGGGTGTTCTTCAACCGGGGGCCTGGCATAGACCACCGGTGGTCCGGTCCGCTCATTGACCTCGGACAACCCGGAGCCCCGCTCACCCTTCGGGCGTTCTACCCGGTGCGCGGGTTCCCGGATATGTCACCCGAAGACATGCCTCGGGCCTACGAAGCCATGAACTGCTTCTCGGCAATGGCCGGAAGCGACCGATTTCAAATCTCGTACCCGTTTCAGGTCGGCGACCTCGTCGGTTTCGACAACCGGCGCATGCTGCACGGACGGGAGCCGTTCTCGGCCGATGGCCGACGGCATCTGCGCGGCATTTATATAGATCATGACGACGTGCTCAGTGCCACGCGCGTTGTCAATCGAGCGGCTGCACGTGCAGTGCTCGACCCATCGATAAGGAGGTCCCTGTGACCAGAGAAACAATGCCCATTCACGATGGCGTATTCATTACGTGTGCGATCACGGGTAGTGGGTACACCGCTCACAAGTCAGACAAGGTTCCTGTCACGCCAGCACAGATTGCCGACTCGTGCATCGAAGCTGCAAAGGCAGGGGCCGCAGTGATCCACATCCATGTGCGCGAGGACGACGGTATGCCGTCGCGTTCGGTTGAGAAGTACGAAGAGGTTGCTGAACGCGTCCGTTCCTCCGACACCGACGTGGTATTGAACCTCACTGCTGGGATGGGTGGCGATCTGATCTTGGGCGACGTCGAGAAGCCGTTGCCAGCTGCGGTTGAAGGCACAGATATGGCAGGGGCAACCGAACGAGTCGAACATGTCCGGCGAATCCGTCCCGAGATCTGCACGCTCGACTGCGGAAGTATGAACTTTGGCGAGGGCGACTATGTGATGACGAACACGCCAGCGATGCTCGAAGCGATGGCTACGCAGATGAACGAGATCGGTACTCGGATCGAAATCGAGGCATTCGACACCGGCCATCTCGCACATGCCAAGGATCTTGTCCGCCGGGGCATCATCCCGAATCCAGCCATGGTGCAGCTGTGCATGGGTGTGCCGTGGGGCGCTCCCGATGACCTGAATACCTTCATGGCCATGCGCAACAACGTGCCCGAAGACTGGACCTTCTCCGCGTTCTCAATCGGGCGCAACCAGTTCAAGTACGTATCGCTCGCAGCTTTTGCAGGAGGCAACGTACGGGTGGGCCTCGAAGACAACCTCTACCTCGATCGTGGCGTGTTAGCCAGCAACGGTGACCTGGTGGAGCGGGCTGTGACAATCCTCGAAGCACAAAACTACAACGTGCTCACCGCGGCCCAAGTCCGTGACAACCTGTCACTTACCAAACATGGCTGACCCAGACTCCGCTGCTGAGCCAGCATTCCAGCCAGAGGCCCCGTCATCGGCTGCCGTTGTTGGGTGTGGTGTGATCGGCGCTGCATGGGCGAGCAGGTTGGTGCTTTCGGGTGTCGATGTTGCGATCTCGGATCCATCACCAGACGCGGCAGCCATCATGCGTGAGGTGCTCGCCAACGCGGTATTGGCATGGGACGACCTAGGGCTCGACACATCGAGCCGAGGCGAGTGGCGTATGGCCACATCTGTGGCCGATGCGGTGACCAACGTTGCGTTCGTGCAAGAGAGTGTGCCTGAGCGCCCGGATATCAAGGCTGCCGTGTTGGCCGAGATTGAGGCTGCGGCGAACCCCACCACACTGATTGGTTCCTCGACCTCGGGTATCAAACCAACCACGCTGCAGGCAACGATGACCCACCCTGAACGCCTCGTTGTCGGCCATCCGTATAACCCGGTGTACTTGTTGCCAGTGGTTGAAGTCGTTGGGGGAGAGGCGACGCCGATCGAGACGATTCGGCGCGCCCAATCCATCTATGCCGGAATTGGCATGCATCCCGTGCACGTCCGTGTCGAGATCGACGCGTTCATTGGCGACCGTCTGCTCGAAGCGGTGTGGCGAGAAGCGCTCTGGCTGGTCAACGACGGTGTCGCTACCACTCAAGAGATCGACGACGTCATGTTCTACGGGTTCGGCTTGCGATGGGCTCAGATGGGCCTGTTTGAGACCTACCGGGTTGCGGGTGGTGCCGGCGGCTTCCGTCACTTCATCGAGCAGTTCGGGCCGACACTCGAGTGGCCCTGGACCAAACTCATGGACACACCCGACTTCACACCGGAACTGGTCGACACCATCGTCGCTCAGTCCGACGAGCAATCCGGTGCCCACGACGTGCGAGAGCTCGAACGCATCCGAGATCGCAATGTCGTGGGTTTCTTGAAAGTTCTCGAACAGAACAGATGGGCAGCAGGTAAGGCGATTGCTGCCCAGCGTGAACGAGAGAGCTAACCCTAGAGAGTCAGACCGAGTGGCTACTCGATCCAGGCCTTAACAGCGGCCATGTCATCGAGTGCGTTGGCACCGGTGGCATTCACTGTTAGGTGGGTCACACCAACCGACTTGTAGACGGCGAGCCGTTCTTTCACGTGAGATTCAGGGCCAATCAGGTTGGCAGTGTCGACGTATTCGTCGGGCACTGCCGCCATGGCGTCGGCTCGCTGACCGCCGAGGAAGAGGTCCTGAATCTTTTCGGCTTCTTCTTCCCATCCGTAACGGCGGAACAGGTCGTTGTAATAGTTCTTCGACTTGGCGCCCATACCCCCGACATAGAAGCCGACATGGCCGCGTGCGGCTTCTCGTGCAGCAGAGACCTCTTCGGTTTCGCCAATCGCGAGTTGCGCATCACCGAAGATGCTCATCGGGGCGAGGTCCGCCGAGCGGTTTGCCATGCCTGCGGCCAGCGACTCGCCCCAGACCCGGTCAAAACGATCAGGGACAAAATGGATTGGCTGCCAACCGTCGGCGATCTCCGCTGTCATCTTCACGTTTGACGGACCGATCGATGCAATGACGACAGGGATGTCGGGACGATGGATGCGGTTCATGAACTTGAGTGGTTTGCCAAGTCCCGTGCCTTCGTCGGCCGGCAACGGAAGCGTCACCGCTTTGCCCTCGTGGGTTACCTTGTCGCCGGACCAGACCTTGCGGCAAATATCGACGACGTCGCGAGTGAGACCGAGGGGGCGCTTGAACGGCGTGCCATGCCAGCCTTCGATCACCTGGGCACCAGAGGTACCGATGCCGAGTGTGAACCGGCCGCCCGAAAGTGCATCGATGGTTGCTGCACTTTGTGCAATCAATGCAGGGGATCGCGAGAACACGTTGACGATGCCCGACATCAGCTCGATACGTTCGGTCTTGGCGGCGATATAGCCGAGGACCGAGACCTGATCGAAGCCATAGATCTCGGGGATCAGCACCATGTCGACGCCGGCCGCTTCGAGATCCACGATCTTTTGGGTCAACCGCTCCGGGTCGCCGTCGAACATCATTGCTGTACAGAGTTTCATGAACTGTCCTTGCGTAGGTCTGCTGCATCAGAACAGTAATTCACACGGAGCCGCCATCGGTACATGAACGGAACCCTGCGCGTGTCCACGTAGCGAACCACGTAGCGAATAGGTCTCATCGTTCCGCACTTGCGGCCGGAACGACCAGATTGGCCCTCGTGTGATGAGCGCGACCAGACAGTGTTCGGCCGTGATGGTTGCACCCGGTAGCCGCTCCGCACGAGGAAAGAGAATCGGCACTAATTCGTTAGTGGCTGCTCATCTCGAGGCATGCCCTGGAGATGTCCGCCCAACCGGTCACGGAAGTCGATGTCGTACGCCTCTTCCGGTGCCTGCCGGACGGCCATGTCGAGCACGTGTGCGTCTTCGCCGACGAGGATCCGCCATTCGCCGGCCTTGACCCCGTCGAGGATCACGGTCGCTGCCTGTTGTGCCGTCATCGGCGCCGAGTTACGGAAGTTGGCGGCGCGCTCGGCCGCTGCGGCGCTCTGTTCTGCACCATGCGCCAGCACGCTGTTCCCGGCGATGCCGGTGCCGATGTGGCCTGGCATAACTACCGCTGCTGTCACGTGGGGTGCGTGCAAGCGCAGATCCGTAATGAGTGCTTCGGTGAATCCCTTCACCGCGAACTTGGCGGCGGAGTACGACGTGTGGGCAAGGCCAGGGCCGAGCGATGCCCAAAAGCCGTTGACGCTGCTGGTGTTCACAATGATCGCCTCGTCGCTCGCGATGAGCGCATCCATGAATGCGCGCACACCCCAGTAGACGCCACCCCAACAGACGTCGAATGTCCGCTCCCACGTGTCGCGAGGGCTCGTGATGATGCTTGCCCCGCCACCGATGCCAGCGTTGTTGAACAGTAGGTTCACTGTCTCCGTGTCGTGAGCCGCAAGTACCTCGTCGCGAAAGCGCAGGATTTGGTCTTCGCTACCAACATCGCACAGGTGGGTCGAGACCCGGACGCCGTCCGGGGCGCTCTCGAGACAGCGCCGCTTGGTCTCTGCAAGCGTGTCTTCGAAGATGTCGCATATCGCGACATGGCATCCGGCTGCGGTGAGCTGTTCGGCGAGTGCCCGGCCCATACCGTCGCCGCCGCCGGTGATGACTGCCAGCTTGGCTGCAAAGTTCTGCATGCCTCGATCCTCGCACTCCGAGGATCGGCGGCGCTAGTGCGTCCAGTAGTCGGTCAGGCTGGCGTGGCTGTAGGGAGTTGTTGGTGGCCAGGCTTCCGGTCCGTCAAACGGTTTCATCTCCGAGCGTTCGGATCTGTTGGACTTCGTTCCAGATCGGGGCCTTCTGTCGCCGCATGCGCTACTGCCGGCACCTTTGGGTTCGAGAAGATCATCGCGCCGTCCTCGAGAGGTGCCTTTCGAAGCGCCTTCTTGTCCCGTGAGTAGCTCTGGGGATTAGTCCACGGTTCCCGATCGCCCTGCTTCGGCATCATCGGCATCATGCGCGCCATGTAACCCGATTCGAAGTCCTGGATCCATGGCAGCGCAGGCATGTGCGCGTCGGCAGGACGGAGCCGGGGCGTGCAGACAGTCGTGTCGGTGTCGCGCATGTGGTTGAGCAGCCGGCACACAAACTCGCACGTCAGATCAGCACGAAGTGTCCACGACGCGTTGATGTAGCCGAACGATGATGCCATATTGGGAACCTCGCTGTAGCCCACGCCCCGGTAGGTCCAGGTGTTGGAAAAGTCGACCTGTTTACCGTCGACGATGAAATCCATGTCGCCCACCGTGACCAGCTGCAGGCCGGTGGCGGTGACGATGATGTCGGCATCAAGGTGTTCGCCTGATTCCAGCAGGATGCCAGTCGCATCGAACTGATCGATACAGCCAGTGATCACGCTGGCATTTTCGCCCTTGATGGCCTCAAAGAAATCGCCATTCGGCATCAGGCACAGTCGCTGGTCCCATGGGTTGTACGTGGGCGTGAAGTTCTTCGCGACTTCTTCATTGCCGAGCGCTTTTCGAGCGCGCCCCAATAACTGTTCGCGGACCTTCTCGGGCCGCTTCCGAGTCTGGTTGTAGAAGAACTCGCCCCTAGCGCTGTTCAGCTTGCGGATGATGCCGTAGGACATCGTTTCAGGGAGCACCTTGCGCAGACTCTGTGAGAACTTGTCAACATCGGGGCGAGCAACCATGTAGGTCGGTGAGCGCTGCAGCATCGTCACTGACTCGACCGCGTCGGCAATCGCCGGAACGATGGTCACCGCAGTGGCGCCAGAACCGATGACGACAACTTTCTTGCCCGTGTAGTCGAGGTTCTCCGGCCATTCCTGTGGGTGCACAACCTGGCCTTGGAAATCCTCGGCGCCCACGAAATCAGGCTTGTAGCCGCTCTTGTAGCTGTAATAACCCGAACACATGAACAAGAAGTTGCAGGTGAACCGACTGGGGGTCTTTGTGTCGCCTACCTGAGCATCGACCGTCCAGGTTGCGGCGTCGCTATCCCACTCTGCCCGTGTCACCACGTGCTCGTAGTTGATCTTGTCGTCAATACCGTGTTCGGAGGCTGTGTCTCGTAGGTAGTTCAGGATCGACGGGCCGTCGGCAATGGTCTTGGCCTCGGTCCAAGGCTTGAAGCTGTAACCGAGCGTGTGCATGTCGCTGTCAGACCGAATTCCGGGATACCTGAACAGGTCCCAGGTGCCACCGAGATCCTGGCGACCTTCGAGAATAGCGAAGCTGCGGTCAGGGCTCATCGTCTTGAGAAAGTAGGCGGCGCCAATTCCCGAGATACCTGCGCCGACAATCAGGACGTCGACATGCGCAGTCTCAGTAACCTCTGGTTCGCTCACGGCCTGAGCCTACGGGACCAAACGTGGCGGACTACATCCGTGAAGCGTGGATCGGTGCCAGCCGGTCAGCCCACGGCATGGCTTGCTCGAGTGTTGCGCTGAGCTGAAGCAGCAGTTCGTCATGGCCCATGTTTGCCGCCAATTGCACGCCCACTGGCAGCCCATCATCTGACTCGTGCAACGGCAGGGAGATGGCTGGTTGACCGGTGACGTTGAATGGCAACGTGAAGAGCCCGATGCGTGCATAGGTCGACGAGATCCTCCATGGCTTCTCGTCGGGTGGCCACAGGTCCGCTGTCTTCATTGGCAGCGCACCCGAGGTCGGGGTGACGAGCACGTCGAATGCTGCCATCCAGTCGATGACCGAAGCAGACCACGCCTGCTGCCGTTCCGAAGCTGCTAACCACTCATGAGCGAGCATGCCCTTGCCTCGTTCGGCAGCGGTCCAGTTGTAGGGCTCAACGTCGTCGGCCGTCATCTCACGCCCCGCCATCTCGCTTAATCCAGACACTCGCCGGGCAAGGGCGGCCATCCACAACTCACCGTTTACTCGACTCGCCGGACCAATCAGATTGTCGGCGTCGACCATCTCAACCTGGTGGCCTAGTCCTTCGAGCACAGCTGCCGTTGCATCGACGGCAAGCGCGCACACGGGGTCAATTTCGATGCGTCCGCCGTTGTTCATGACCGCGATCCGCAGCGGTCGATCAGGCACTGGCTGGTCCGGCATCGCAGCGAACAGATCTGCGTCGACCGCACCGCGCACAGCTGCGAAGAGGGTGGCTGTATCTCGGACGGTCTTGGTCACCACCAGTTCGGATGTGAGCCTGGAAATATTGCCGGGATTCGGAACAGTGCCGCGGCTTGTCTTGAGCCCAACCAAGCCATTCCATGCAGCAGGTAGCCGTGTTGAACCGCCTCCATCATTGGCATGGGCAATGGGCACCATGCCGCTTGCAACAGCCGCGCCTGAACCTCCGCTACTGCCAGCAGGTGACCGTGCGAGGTCCCACGGATTATTCGTTGGCCCGCAACTCAACGGCTGGGTCGTGGGCACCGAGCCGAGTTCGGGCAGATTCGACTTGCCGAGCGTGACAAGACCCGCCTGGCGAAAGCGCGCCCCGAGTTCGGTGTCCTCGGTAGCGGTATGGCCCATGTTCTTGAGTGCGATGTTGCCGGACCAGTAGGGGAGACCAGCCTGGTTTGCACCAATGTCCTTGATCAGAAACGGGACACCCCGGAAGGGTCCATCAGCCAACTCGTTCGACGCTGCAACGTCACGAGCCCGGTCAAAGTCCTTGTAGATCACAGCGTTGACGGTCGCGTTCAACGCTTCGATCCGTTCGATCGCCGCATCGACCAGCTCGAGCGGCGAGGCGGCACCGGTCGCCACGAGTTCAGCTTGAGCCGTGGCATCCATCAATGAAAGTTCATCCATGCAGAAAACGTAGTCGGAGGTGCGCATCGTGATGCCATCATGAAGGCTCTTGCTTAGTGCTTACCGAAGGGGCTTTTTGTAATCTTCAACCTAGAAACGGGTGTTAGGCACTCCACGAGCGGGCGACAGCCGGAAGCTTCCGCAATGCTCGCCAGATGAGCACGGCAGCTACGACTTCGATCGCTCCACCCACAACAAAGGACGAGGACACGCCAACGGTTTCGGCGACGGTGCCCCACGTCAGCGCACCGATCATGATCACGCCCCGGGTGAATACTCGGTTAGAGACGTTGACTCGGCCCAACAGCCGGTTCGGCGTGAGGCGTTGCTGCAGACTGCGTGCCACCGGTCGCTGAACGCCCGCAGGAACACCGTTGACGAACCAGATCAAGAACAACATCCATGTGGAGCTTGTTACTGCCATTGCTGCAAGCGTGAGCCCTTGGATGGCGGCTGCACCGGCAAGTGTCGTGCGCCGGCCTAGCCGCTGGGCAAACCGACCGCCTGCCAAGGATCCAACGAACGCTCCCAGCGCAGCGACCGCAAGCAAAGCGCCAAAGGTGAACGACGATGCGCCGTTGTCAAGGGTAGTGAGCGTGACGAGCTGGCTGAACCCGGCTGATAGGCCGAAGTAGTAGACAACCTGTGCCACGGTAAGTGGCCCCAGAATCGGGTGTTTCCGTAGCCAGTCAAACCCCTCCTTCGCTTCGGCTCTGATCGCCCCGGTAACGAGCGGCATTTCTGCCGGTGCTGGGGCCGGCTTGGGCACTCCTCTAAACGGCACGATCGAACCGAGATAGCTGGCGGCATCAATAAGAAACGGAAGCCATGGGTTGATCCCGAACGCTGTTGCACCAACCGGCGCCCCCGCAAAGTCGTTGGTGATCAGCTCGGCGCTAGCGATCCGGCCGTTAGCCGTATCGAGGTCGGCATCATCGACCACTTCAGGCACCAATGCAGTCACGGACGGATCCACCAGGATCTCGCCCGCCGTAATGACGAAGGCGACCAGACACAGGTGCCAAATCGCCACCTGTTCTGCGAGCACAAGGACAAAAAGCACCGCCATCACCAAGCCTCGAGCGGCTTGTGTTACCAGGATCGTCTGGCGTCGATCCCACCTGTCAACAAAGACTCCACCGACGGGAGCGAAGACGAGCCAGGGCAAGTACTGCGCTGCCGTGACTGCACCGATCAAAAACGGTGAGGAGGTGAGCGAGGCAGCCAGCAACGGGAACGCTGCAAGCCGCATTCCGTCGCCGATATTCGAGACCAGCGAGCCACGGAAGAGCGCAGTGAAACCTGCACCTAACACCCAGTTCGGCCTAGCCATCGACGACTCTCCAGCAGTTCGTGACCTGTTTCACAAGCCTCGGAAACCGTCACGCGCTCCGTGGATGGCGAGGTAGTCGGTACATGAGACACCCCGATCGGCAGCGTGTGGGCGTGAGCGATTTACAGGATTTCCGTCCGTCACACAACGTGGAGCGTGGAGCGGACATGGTAGCTAGCCGAGGGCGGCGATGACCTCGGCTGGCGCCTGGACCAGTTCGATCAAGACACCTTGGCCAGAGATGGGGAACTCGTCGTTGCCCTTGGGATGCACGAAACAGATGTCATGGCCGGACGCTCCCTTACGGATGCCGCCGGGGGTGAACCGCATGCCATTCGCCTCGAGCCAGTCGACCGCAGCCGCAAGGTCGTCGACCCATAGCCCAATGTGGTTGAGCGCCGGGTCATGGACCTTAGGGCGACCATCGGGATCAAGGGGTTGCATGAGATCGACCTCGACCGCATGGGGACCGGTGCCAAGCTGCAGTATGTCCTCGCGGACGTTCTCGGACACACTTTCGAAGTCACCGACCTTGGTGACACCAAGGGTGTCGACCCACAGGCCACGTAAAGCTTCGAGATCAAGCCCGCCGACGGCGATCTGTTGCAAACCAAGGATCTTGAACGGCTTGTCGCTCATGTGCTGGCTCCCATCTTTGCGGTACGGACGATTTCGATGACTTCGGCGGCCGCTTCTGGGATATTGGTACCAGGTCCGAAGATGGCGCCAACTCCGTACCCGAGCAACTCGTCGTAGTCCTTCGGTGGGATGACTCCACCACAAATCACGGTGATGTTCTTTCCGCCGCCATCGGCCTTGAGCGCCGTCATCAGCTGAGGGACAAGAGTCAGGTGGCCAGCTGCGTGGCTGGACACGCCGATGAGATCAACGTCGCTGGCGATCGCTTCGGCAACCGCTTCTTCCGGTGTCTGGAACAGAGGTCCGACCAACACGTCGAAGCCGAGGTCGGCGAACGCTGTAGCGATCACCCTGGCGCCCCGATCATGGCCGTCCTGACCCATCTTGGCGACGAACATCTTGGGGGCACGGCCGAACTCGTCGGTGAACGAGGCGATGTTGGAGGCGATCGCTGCGTAACCCTCGTCGCCGTCGTAGGCGGCACCGTACACACCCGAGATCAACTTGGTCTCAGCCCGATGTCGTTCGAAAACAGCCTCAAGCGCGTCGCTCATTTCGCCAACGGTGGCTCGTTGTCGGGCTGCAGCGACACATGCTGCAAGCAGGTTGCCGTCGCCCATGGCGGTGGATGTCAACGCTGCGAGCGCCGCTTCGGTGGCTTCGGTGTTGCGCTGCGAGCGTGTTTCTTCGAGTCGCCGCACCTGCTGCTGCCGGACGTCGGTGTTGTCGATGTCGAGCACATCGACCATCTCCGGATCGGCGACCTGGTACTTGTTGACACCAACCACGACATCTTCGTGCCGGTCGACACGCGCCTGTTTGCGTGCAGCAGCTTCCTCGATACGCAGCTTCGGCCAACCATCGGCGATCGCCTTGGTCATACCGCCAGCTTCTTCGATCTCTGCGATGAGTGTGCGGGCACGATCGGCGAGATCGGCTGTGAGCTTCTCGACGTAGTAGCTACCGGCAAGCGGATCGATGGTACGGGTCACGCCGGTCTCTTCGGCGAGAATCAGCTGGGTGTTGCGAGCAAGACGAGCGCTGAACTCGGTCGGCAGACCAAGTGCCTCGTCGAAACTATTGGTGTGCAGCGACTGTGTGCCACCAAGCACCGCGGATAACGCTTCGAACGCCGTGCGGGTCACGTTGTTATACGGATCCTGCTCGGTGAGCGAGACTCCAGAGGTCTGACAATGCGTGCGGAGCATAGAGGACTTGGGGTTCTTCGGCTCGAATTGCGCCATGAGCTCTGACCACAACAGGCGTGCAGCCCGGAGTTTGGCAATCTCCATGAAGAAGTCCTGGCCGATATTGAAGAAGAAGCTCAACCGACCAGCAAAGGCGTCGACGTCGAGCCCCTTTGCGATTGCTGCCCGTACGTACTCCACGCCATCAGCGAGTGTGTACGCAAGCTCGATATCGAGCGTGGCACCGGCCTCTTGAATGTGGTAGCCCGAGATCGATATCGAGTTAAATCGCGGCATGTTGTGCGCCGTGTATTCAATGATGTCGGCAACGATCCGCATCGACGGTTCAGGCGGATAGATGTAGGTGTTGCGGACCATGAACTCTTTGAGGATGTCGTTCTGGATCGTGCCCGAGAGTTGATCCTGACCGACACCTTGCTCCTCGCCGGCAACGATGTAACACGCCAGAATCGGCAACACCGCGCCGTTCATGGTCATCGACACGCTCATCTGATCCA
>DNHM01000063.1:0-236 GCA_003485885.1 Acidimicrobiaceae bacterium | reverse complement strand
AGCACCCGTGGATGATCACTGTCGTATCCTCGATGTGTCGCAAGATCGAAGGCGACGGAGAGCCCCATCTGCCCAGCCGCAAGGTTGGCCCGATAGAACGCGTTGGATTCTTCAGCGGTAGAGAAGCCGGCGTACTGACGAATCGTCCACGGACGGTTCGTGTACATCGTGGCTCGCGGGCCTCGCAGGAAGGAACCCTGACCTGGAATCGATCCGAGATGCTCAATCCCTTCAAG
>DNHM01000506.1 GCA_003485885.1 Acidimicrobiaceae bacterium | reverse complement strand
CAGCCTGACCCGGATGTCACACGAGATGGGCTTCAAGATCGTCGCCGAAGGTATCGAGACAGAGAAGCAACAGACCCTGCTGACAGACGCTGGCGTGCAGCTCGGTCAGGGCTACTACATCAGCCGTCCGGTCCCTCTCGGCGAACTCATAGACCTCCTCGAGGCCTGAACGCAACAGCGAGCTCCGCCGGCTAGCCGCGGCGCTTTCGAGGATCTGCGGGCCAATCATGTTTTGGGTAACGGCCTGCCATATCTTTGCGCACTTCGGCCCAGCTACCATCCCAAAAGCCGGGAAGATCGGCGGTCCGCTGGATTGGACGCCCTGCAGGCGACAACAGTTCGACGGTAAGCGGCTGGTCGCCACTAAGGATCGTGGGGTGGGTGCTGACACCATAGAAGTCTTGCGCCCGGGAGGCGATCGTCGGTGGCTCAGCTGCGTAGTCGATCTTGAGTTTCCGGCCAGCTGGCAACACAAACGTTGCCGGCAATGCTGCCTCGAGTTGCTGTCGCCGTTCACGGCCGAGCAACATGTCGAAGGCAACCGCCACGGATACGACCTCGAGGTCAGAGCGACCACTAGCCCCAACGAGCAGCGGCCCAAGCCAGCTGTCAAGCGTGGCAACCAGTGTCTTGTCCGACAGATCTGGCCAGCCCGCATCGGGTTGACGGGCTCGCACATACTCAACCCGTGCTTGGAGTGCACGAGACGAGTCGGTCCATGACAGCGCCTTCAGCCGAGTTCGCCGAACCTGATCAAGCAGTAGGTCCACGACCTCCTGAGATGGCACCGGCCGCCGACTCGTCGATCCCAAGTCGAGCGACCCCAAATGACGATCGACCCGGGTGACGACATCCTTGCGCTCGCGATCCCACAGAGTGCGCTCAGTGACTTCGGCGTCGAACCCTGCGGTCTCGAGTAGGTCGGTCACATCGACCGCAGCACCAATACGAACCCGGGCATCTTTACGTTTGCCATCGAGGTCGATGGCCACGATGTAGTCCTCGCCTGCCAACGGGTCGGTGTCAACAACGCGCACCCCTGATCCACTTCGGAGCCGGAAACGACCGCGACCGCTCCCCCGCCTTTGCGCTACCCGGTCCGGGAATCCTGCAGCAACCAACAACCCAATCCGGTCACGATCGTAGCCGTCGTCGTCACAGCCAATTCGACGAGCGAGATCATTCGCCCGTGCCCGCACCAGCTGAATCGACCTACCCGACGCAAGCCCGTGGCTTCGATTTCGGTCGGTCAACAGGTCCAGCCGCAAACCAAGATCTGCAGGGACCTCGGCCGGCCGACCCCGCAGCACGTCGCGTTCATCGATCAACGCCGCGAGAGCACACCCCATGGCACCGATGCCCCGCTCCACGCCGGTTACGACGATCGCTCCCAGGCGCGGATGCAGCGGTAACTGGGCAAGTTGACGGCCCCGGTCGGTGATGACATCGGCGGCATCGATAGCGCCGAGCTTGTGCAGCACCTGGCCGGATTCCTTCCAGGCCTGCGGAGGGACGGGGTCCAGCATGGGCAACGTTGCTGGGTCGGAGACACCCCACGCCGCAAGCTCAAGCCGTAACTGCGCCAGGTCGACCTTGGTGATTTCTGCCGCACCGAACGCCGATCTCGTGCCATGTTCGATCTTGGACCACAGCCGCACCGCCATACCCGGACGGGTTCGCCCAGCGCGACCGGCGCGCTGATCTGCTGAGGCTCGCGAGACCGACACGGTGGTGAGCCGGGTCAGGCCGTTGCCTGGATCGAACCGCGGTGCCCGAGCGAGACCAGAGTCGACTACGGCCGTAACCCCCTCGACGGTCAGGCTGCTCTCGGCAATGTCAGTGCTGAGCACGACCTTTCGCATACCAGCAGCTGCTGGCGCAACGGCACGGTCCTGCTCATCGAGCGGCAAACTGCCGTGTAGCGGATGCACTTCGACCCGCGGGTCAAGACCTCGGAGTTGCTCTTGGGTGCGTCGGATCTCGGCCATACCCGGCAGGAAGACCAGGACATCGCCGTCGTCTTCGGTTTCGAGCACCCATTGCACTGCCTGCACGACCGCTGGCTCTAACCGATCGCGTTTGTTGCGAGGACGCCAATGCATCGCGACCTCAAACGTGCGGCCTGCGCACTCGATCACCGGCGCTGGCTCGGACTCACCTATTAGAGCGGCGACCTTGTGGGCGTCGATCGTGGCCGACATGACCATCACCGCGGTGGCGAGGTCGAGCGTGCGGTGGGCATCAAGCAATAACGCCAGACCCAAGTCTGCCTGCTGGCTGCGTTCATGGAATTCGTCGAAGATGACCAGGCCGTATCCCTCGAGTTCAGGATCGCGCTGGAGCCGACGGGTGAGGATGCCTTCGGTCACGACCTCGATGCGCGTCGCCTTGCTGACACGGCGGTCATCTCGGGTGGTGACACCCACGGTTTGCCCTACTTGTTCCCCCAACAGGGATGCCATCCGTGCCGCCGACGCTCGAGCGGCCAACCGGCGGGGCTCCAGCATGACTATGCGTTGACTGGCGAGCCAGGGTTCGTCGAGCAGACGCAGCGGCACCACGGTGGTCTTACCTGCTCCCGGCTCAGCAGTGAGCACGGCCCGACGGTGTCGGTCAAGTGCCGCCCGCACGTCAGGGATGACCGCTTCGATTGGCAGTCCGGTATCGGGAACAGTCCTCAACTGCAGCAATCCCACATCGCTGGTCGGTCAGGATGCATTGTCGGCCTCGACTGCAGCCAGCATCTGTTCGAAAGCATCAGGGACGGCACTCTGTACCCGGGCCCAACTCGAGATGAACGGCGTCTCCATCGGGTTCGAAGAGAAATCCTCGCCAGCCTCGACGATCGTCTGGGCAAAGACCTCGACAAGTTGCTCTTCGCTGTGGCTATCGAACTCAAGGCCATTCATATCAGCGACTGCCTCATACCGTTCGACCATGTCGAGCGCGTTGCGGTAGTAACTCGCCTTGATGGTCCGAAAGGTTTCGGCCGAAAGGACCTCGCCACCGATAGCCAGCTTGCGAAACATTGCCTTGGTGATGTCAAGGCTCATCTTGTGGAGACCGGTCGACGGGTCATCGAAAGAGACCTGTTGGTGTTTGTGGTCATAGGCCCCGGTGAGGTCGACCTGGCAGATGCGTTGTGTTGTGTAACGACGATGGACTTCACTGAGCACACCGATCTCTAGACCCCAGTCGCTGGGAATGCGAATATTGCGCACCACATTGATGTGCATGGCGAACTCGCCCGCCAGCGGGTATCGGAAACTATCCAAGTAGTCCAGGTAGTCGTTTTCGCCTAAGCACTGACGAAGCGCTCGAATGAGTGGGGTGACCAATAGTCGCACCACTCGGCCATTGAGCCGCTCGCCATCAGTCCGGAAGTAATACCCCTTCGCAAACGAGAAACCGAACGTCGGATGTACGACCGGATAGAAGAGTTTGCTGACCATCGATCGGTCGTAGGTCACGATGTCTGCATCGTGTAGACCGACTACTTCGCCGAGGCCTGACGCCAAGAAGTAGCCAATGCAATACCAAACATTGCGCCCCTTGCCCGCTTCAAGTGGAGCGATCGAATGATCGCGAAAGACCTGGTCGAGCGCTTGGAGTCGGGGGCCATCGTTCCACAGGATCCGCGTTGTCTGTGGGAGGCGAGAGAAGAACTCGCGAGCCTGGTGGAATTCATCCTCGGTGGCGCGGTCTAGCCCAATGATGATCTGATCGAGAAACGGAACCTGAGCAAGTTCGTCAACGATGTGATCGAGCGCTGGCCCACCCAGTTCGCTAAAGAGAGAGGGGATAATGAGCGACATCGGTCGGCTCTTGCCCCATCGGACGAGATCCTTGTCAAGATCCTCGGTTGCGCGTAGACCGAAGTCATGCAAAGTCGTGATCGGACCGTTCTGGAAGTAGTCACCCACAACTTCCGAATCTACTCGGTAACGGAAGAACGAGGCCTTCTCAGGCGTCGTTCTTCTGCGTACTCGTGCTTAGCTGTACCTAGATCGGGCGGAACTCGATGCGCCGATTCTTGGCCTTGTTCTCTGGCGTGTCGTTCGCCGCAATTGGCAGATCTTCGCCAAAGCCGATCGCCGTCATCGACTCGGCAGCGACACCTTGTGATGCAAGATAGGACTTTACGGCGTCGGCTCGTTCCTGGCTCAAGGTCTGGTTGTAACCAGGCTCGCCATCGGAATCGGTGTGGCCGCCAATCTCAATGTTTCCTGGAGTCTCGAGCAAGAACGCCGCAACCTTGTCGAGTTCGACTTGGCCATCGGCTGTCAGATCCGAGCCACCGGACGCAAACGTGATCGGAGCCAAACCGAGTGCAGCACCGATCTCTTCGGGCAATTCAGCAGCAGCGGCCTGAGGCAGCAGTACGGAACTCACGATATGCATCACTCCATTGCGAGCGGCCGCATCGCCGACCAGGACCGATACCGAACCATTGAGCACGATGCTTCCCGTGGAGGCATCAACCTCTATGTTCTGGCCGTCGAGTTGTGTAGGTAACGAGGCCGTTGCCGAGATCGAGGCAGCATCTTGCGCTCCGACCAGCAGGTGGTAACGAAGAACTGCCTTGAGTGCCTCGGGATCGTTCTGCAGCTCAGCCACTTGATCGGAGACAGCCTCGAATGCGTCGTTCGTAGGTGCAAATAGCGTGAACTCGCCACCTCCACTGAGGGCCTCGGCGAAGCCCGCTTGATCGAGCAATGCTCGCAGCGTGGACAACTCGGGCTGTGCATCGATGAGATCATTCAACGAGTAACCCTGGGCGCCGCCACCAGCAGGAGTGTCGGAAGCAGTGACATTGTTTTGTACACCGAGCCCAGCTGAACGCACCGCCTGATCAAGGAGCGCACGTTCGGTCTCGTCCGCTACCGAACCGTTGAGCACCGCAACATCACCGAAGACTTCGCCATCCACGTTTGGATACTCAAGCAGGATCCCGTCGAGTGTTGTTTGACGTTCAGTGACGAGTGGGTCTGGCGTTGGCGTAGCGACGGCGGTTGTGTCGTCGCCGGGAGCAACGGATATGTCGCCATCACTGCCGCCACATTGCGAGATAGCGGTACCCAGAATGATGAGACCAAGCACAGCACCAATGAGCCACCACAACCAACCCATGCCGGAAAGTCCACTGCCCTCGACTTCGTCCGGGGCAGCATCAACCTCGGGAATTCCCGGGTCGGCATAGGTCATCGTTGACCCAGAAACGGCAGCATCGTCGGCAATAACGACACCCGCAGGCGCGACGTTGGCTACCTCGGCACCGAAATCAGGCATCGAACCGCCCAGCTCGATTGCCTCGGTTGGATCATCGATATCCATAGAGAAATCGCCGAGTGCACTGTCGTCGGGAGCACCGTCGTCGGGGGCGCTGTCGTCGAGACTCAGTAGCTCATCCGCTGCATCAGCGAATGCCCCCTCGACGATGATGGCATCGTCCAGTTCGTCGTCTGGTACATCGAAGAATAGGTCGTCGTCTTGGGGCGGGTCGACGTCTGCTTCGTGATCGCCACCTGCCATCTGTATCGGCGCCTCTGCAGGGGCAGCTGCCGCATCAGCAACAGAGGTCATGTCGAGGCCAGGCGGGCTGACGAGTTCGACAACTCGTCCGAAACCTTTTGCTTCGAGGTCAGTCACTGCATCGCCAAGATACGAACGCAAACCGTCGGGGCTTCGCTCGGCATGGGCGGCGACCGTCCCGGTCGCCAGCGGCGCAAGAACCGACATGACCTGCGCAAGCAGACGCGTGCTGAGACCTGATGCTGCGCTGAGGGCACTGAGTGCAGGTTCGCCCCTGTCACCAAAGGCGATATCGAGCATTGCTGCTCCGCGTGCGGGGTCACCAGCAGCGAGATACGCGTCGATGTCGCCGGGCACCGAAGCATCGGCGTCGCCGAGCATCGACGCAAGATTCTGAGCGCCTCCCGGCTCGAGCGTTTTATCTCGTAGACCAGTGATGAGCGCTGGAAGCCCAATCTCCATCGCCCGTCTGGTCTGGGTGCGATCAGTGCCGAGTGCGTGCGCGAGATCGTCGGGCGCCGATCCGCGCAGCATGTCAGCAATCGTGTCAAACATCGAGGCCACATCCAGATCGTACGACGTGGGACACGACTGAACGTGGCACTTCAACGATTCTCCTGTTTGATCACCCCACGAGCCCATGTTCAGACCTACGATTTGCCTGTGGGATATGAGTTCGTTCTTGGAGCCGCATGTTGCCATCTCAGCAAGAATTCGATCGGTAAGGCCACTACATGAGCAACGCAACAACGTGAGTAACGCTAATGAAAATCACGTTTATTGGAACGCTAAGTCCCAAGCCGACGCACCGATTCTGGTCATGGCGCTTGAAGGGCTCTTCGATATCGCCGGTGCAGCCACTGATGCGGTGGACCACCTCGCGAGCAGTGCGATCAGCCAGGTCAAGATTGCCGCAATTGACCCCGAGGTATTCTTCGATTTCACGCAGCAGCGTCCGATCGTGTCACTCGATGACACCGGCGCCCGCATCTTGCGTTGGCCCGAAAACGATGCGTATGAACTAGCGCTCGACGGCGATGTTCCCTCGCTCGTCACGATCTCTGGGATTGAACCCCACCTGCGATGGCGTACGTTCGCTCAAGCAGTGGGTGAGATCGCACAGAAGAGCGGCGCCCGTCTTGTCGTAACGCTTGGCGCCATGGCCGGCCAGGCACCCCATACACGGGCACTCGGTGTCGTGGGATCAGCAAGTGATCCAGTTCTCGCTGAACGGTTGGGATTGGGCCGACCCACGTACCAAGGTCCAACCGGGCTTGTCGGAGCCCTGCACGTGCACTTGCACGAACTCGGCCTCGCCGTAATATCACTGCGCGTTTCGGTTCCTCATTACGTGACGCAGGCACCAAATCCAGAAGCGACTCGTTCGTTACTGGCGCGACTCGAACTCGTGACGGGAATCGAGACAGGCCACGCCAGCTTCACCGCCGACGCGGCTGCATGGCGCTCCAAGGTCGACGCCGCCGTTGCCAGCGACGACGAGATGCGCAGCTACGTAGAGCGACTCGAAACACTCATCGACAACTCACAGGACCTGCTTCCTTCCGGCGATGAACTTGCTGCGCAGCTCCAGGCCTGGCTCCGCGACAACACCGACGAGGGGTAGTACTGGTGGTCCGGCCTTCAGCTCGTTCCTCGCCGAAACCCTGACCCAGAAGCCCGAGCTACACCGACCTACGGGCAGGCGAGAGTTTGCTCAGGCGTCGAGGACGGTGGTTT
>DNHM01000149.1 GCA_003485885.1 Acidimicrobiaceae bacterium | reverse complement strand
TTCCATGACTTCACGTGGTGCGGCGTCGAGTTTGGTGACCTCGTTGTTCAGTTCGACGAGTTTGGCGATCGCAGTGTTGAACCGCAGATTGCTCATCTCGGTGCCGACTGCATCGATGGTCTTGTGCAACGAACGCATAGTGGTTTCGTCGCCGGCAGCCTCGGTGATCGCCAACTCGCCGGTGTCTTCGTCGACCACATTGCGCCACAGGCGCTGTAGAAACCGGTACATGCCGACCACGTCGCGGGTTTCCCACGGACGTGACTGGTCAAGCGGGCCCATGGCCATTTCGTACAGCCGCAACGTGTCGGCGCCATAGTTGTCGTACATCTCGTCGGGCGAGACGGAGTTCTTCTTGCTCTTGCCCATCTTGCCGGTCTCTACCGAGACTGGTTCACCTTCGAAGGTGAAGGTGCCGTCGTCTTGTTTCTCGACGGCGAGAGCGTCGACATAGATCTCGCGTTCGTCCTTGTAGGCGTCGGCCAGGATGTAACCCTGGTTGAACAGTCGGGCGTAGGGCTCTTTGGAGCTGACATGGCCCAGGTCGAACAGGACCTTGTGCCAGAAACGGGCGTAGAGCAGGTGAAGTACGGCGTGTTCGACGCCGCCCACGTACAGATCGACGCCGCCAGGGTGATCGGGGCGCTGATCGGTCTGTGGGCCCATCCAGTACTCCTCGACGTCGCGGTCGACGAACCGTTCAGTGTTAGTTGGATCTAGGTACCGCATTTCGTACCAGCACGAGCCAGCCCACTGGGGCATGACATTGGTGTCGCGGGTGTACATCTGCGGACCGTCGCCGATGTCGAGTTCGACGTTGACCCAGTCGGTCAACCGGCCCAGCGGGCTCTCCGGGTCGCTGTTGGCATCGTCGGGATCGAAGGTGCGGGGCGCGAAACTCTCGGTCTCGGGCAGCAGGACTGGCAGCATGTCGTCGGGAATGGTGTGGGGGTTGCCGTCGACGTCGTAGACGACCGGGAACGGCTCGCCCCAGTACCGCTGACGGCTGAACAGCCAGTCACGCAGTTTGTAGTTGATTGTGGCTTCGCCGTGATCGTTGGCTTCGAGCCACACGTTCGTCTGGGCAACACCGGAAGCGACGTCGGTAGTGCCGTTCAGGTCCAGAGAGTCGTTGGACGACTGCACATATTGGGCGTCGCCGACATAGGCGACAGGCCAGGTACTGGTGTCCAAGGACTCGTCGATGCCGTGTTCTTCGAACCAGGATGCGGACGGCTGCTGGATTGCAGGGATCGGCAGGCCGAACTTGCGGGCGAACTCGAAGTCACGTTGGTCGCCACAAGGCACGGCCATGATGGCGCCGGTGCCATACCCCATGAGCACATAGTCGGCGATCCAGATAGGAACCTGCTCGCCGGTAACCGGGTTGGTGGCGGTCGCCCCGATGTCGACGCCGGTCTTCTCGCGGGTGGCATCTTGGCGGTCGATGTCGTTCTTGGCAGCTGCGGCTTCGCGATAAGCGGCAACGGCATCGGCTTGTTCTGGCGTGGTCAGTTCATCGACCAGAGGGTGTTCGGGCGCCAGCACCATGAAGGTTGCGCCGAACAATGTGTCGGGTCGGGTCGTGAACACCGTGATTGGCCCGGCGAGGCTGTCGAAGTGAACGGCAGCACCTTCGGATCGCCCGATCCAGTTGCGCTGCATGGCCTTGATGGCATCGGTCCAGTCGAGCAGCGCGAGGTCGTCGGTGAGTCGGTCGGCGTACTTGGTGATACGCATCATCCACTGCCGCATGTTGCGCTTGAAGACGGGGAAGTTGCCTCGGTCGCTGCGGTTGTCGGCGGTGACTTCCTCGTTGGCTACGACGGTGCCCAAACCGGGGCACCAGTTCACGGGAGCATCGGACACGTAGGCCAGGCGGTGGCCATCGATTACTTCGGCCTGTTGGGCGGCCGTCAGGTCAGCCCACGATGAACCTGCATGTTCGTCGTCGACCGTGCGTTCGCCGGACTCAAACTGCGCGATCAGGTCGGCAATGGGGCGGGCCTTGTCGGCATCGTCGTCGTACCAGGACTCGAAGATCTCGCGGAAGATCCACTGTGTCCACCGGTAGTACTCCGGATCGGTTGTGGACACACTGCGACGCTGGTCATGGCTCAGCCCCAAACGGTGCAGCTGACGTCGCATGTTGGCAATGGCAGCATCGGTGCTGATCGAAGGATGTTCGCCAGTAGCGACTGCGTGTTGCTCAGCCGGCAGGCCAAACGCGTCGAAACCCATCGAGTAACACACGTTGCGGCCCAGCATGCGCTGGTACCGGCTGTAGACATCGGTGCCGATGAAACCCAGCGGGTGGCCCACGTGCAGGCCGCTACCTGACGGGTAGGGGAACATGTCGAGCACGAATAGCTTCTCGCCTCGGCCAGCGAGTGCTTCGGGATCGGCGAGTGGGCCCGCGGGGTTAGGCGTCTCGAAGGTCTTGTTTTCGTCCCAGGTGGCTTGCCAGCGCAGTTCGATGTCCTGCGCCAACGAGGCGTCGTAGCGCCAGGATGGGATCTCGGTGGTTGGGGCGTCTGCCATGGCGGAAAGCCTAGAAGGCCAACGATTGTGCCCGGTGCCGTTTTGCAGAACGGTTAGGTGAGTCCTGCAAGAAGCTCGGCACGTTGGGGGTCTGTTAGGTGGCGTCGAACGCCAAAATCCGGGGAGACATTGGCGACCCAATCCACGAATTTGAGTCGTCGAGCATCGGTCGTGAGTAGCTGCCGAAGCGATTCCTGTTGGACCCGAATGGTGAAGACGATCCAATCATCTATGACCCGACGTAGTGTTTGGCGTTCGCTGCGGATGTAGATGTCATCGAGCACCTGACCGGAGGGGATGAGCGTCTCGTGCTCCGCACGATCGGGTTGAAACAGGGTGGTATCGGTCATGAGGAACCAGTTCCTGCGCCATACCGGCCGATCGGTCAGCCGGTCGAAGAGCTGATCGACCTTGGTCGTGATCCGTTCGTCGTAGCCACGGACCGGGCCATGCACCACCGCGATGTGCTGGCCAACCTTCTCCTGTAGATGCCACCTGGTCGGGGCACACAAGCAGCTCGCATCGAGATGCCAGCCGGTCGGCAGTCGCTGCAGCAAACACAAATCTTCCTGCACCGATCGGGCAGCACGTTCGATCGGGTGCATGCCCGCAGGTGCAGCTGGGGCGTCGACCAGCCGGGCAAGTTCGGTGGCAGCTTCGACCGAGTGTTCCGTTGCATAAAGCACTTGATCGCGTCGAGACGCGAGCAGCTCGTTCTTGATCGCGAGCTCGTGGTCGCGATGTCCGTCGGCCACCAGCCACGGCCGGTCGCCCAAGGCTCGCGTGCCCATCGCCACCGGATGTGCCTCAGGATCCAAGGCAAGTTCGTCGAACCAATCAGATGCTTCTAAGGAGCCTGGTGTACCTATTTCGTACATAACGCTCCTAATTTGCGTTGGGGTGGCCGGGTGAGGGGCTATTCGCTGAACTTCACCATGCCACCGCCATCGAGGACGATGGCCTGGCCAGTGATCCATTGGCCGCTATCGGCAGCGAGCCAGCAGGCGGCTGCGGCGATGTCTTCGACTTCGCCTAGGCGCTCAAGCGGGTACATCTTGGCAACTTCATCGCCCTTGTCACCTTCCCACAAGAAACGGGAGAGGTCAGTCTTGACCAAACCAGGGCACAGCACGTTGACGCGAGCTTGGGGGCCGAGCTCGGCACCGAGTTGCTTGGTCAAGTGAATGAGCGCAGCCTTCGAGATGTCATACACGCCGATGTGCGGATGCGTGCCGAAGCCGCCGACCGAAGCGATGTTGATGATCACACCGCCGTTCTCTTTCATGTGCTGGTTCCAGCACAGCTGGCTGAACACCAGGGGAGCAGTCAGGTTGACTTCGAACGTCTTGTTCCACCGGGGCAGGTCGGCGTCGATCACGGGACCGTTGTAGGGGCCAGTGCCGGCGTTGTTCACCAGAATGTCGACGCCGCCCAAACGTTCGACAGTGGCACCAACGATGCGTTCGGCATCTTCGGGGTTGCCGACATGGCCGGCTTCCCATAGACAGCCGATCTCGTTTGCGGTCTCTTCACACGACTCGGCCTTGCGGCTCGTGATCATGACCTCGGCCCCAGATTCGACAAAGGCCTTGGCGATGGCCTTGCCGATGCCGCGGGAACCGCCGGTCACTAGTGCTGTTTTTCCGTCCAGACGAAGATCCATGCTGAGACCTTAGTTTCGCGAACCCTCAACCGTTACTTCGCACATGTACGCGGCCCGCCGTAACCCCGACAACCCAACGCCTCCGATCGCATGAAAGGTCAGGCGTCAACCGCTGGTTATCAGTAAGATCCACCGATGCTGATCCGTCCGCACGATGCAAGTACCGACGAGGCGCAATGGCGCAGTTTCGTCCACCAACAAGGTTTCGGCCACTTTGCCGTGAGTGGCGCTGGCGGGATTCCCGTGTTGGTGCCAACCCAGTTTGTGCTGCTCGACGATCGGGTCGTGTTTCACCTTGCGAAACCCAACCCGGTCTTTGCGGCGCTTGCGGCAACACCGCAGGCAGTGCTGAGTATTGCCGGGGACTGGGCCTACATCCCTGGCGCATGGAGGATGGTCGGCGATGAAGATCCGTCTCTTGGTGTGCCAACGACCTACTACGGCGCAGTGCAACTGAGCGGCCCGGTCACGGTCACCGACGAGATCGAAGAGATAGCGGCAATCTTGCGACTACAACTCGCAGATGTTGAACCCGATGGGGGGCTGCAGGATCCGCTGGTCCACACCAAACGGTTCGCTGCCATCCGCGGCATCGAAATGATGATCGACGATGCACGCGCCAAGTTCAAATACGGCGCAAATGTCGACATCGAACATCGCGAAGCTGCCGCCGAACGCCTCCGAGCCAGGGGAGGCCCCGGAGACCTCGCTGCTGCAGATCGCGTGCCGAGAGGCTGACACCAAGACGTCAGTAAGCCGCCAACGGGCAGCGCTGTAATCGAGCCGCTCTTGGGCATGCAGAACGAGGTGGGGGTATTAGTCGCTTTTTGGGTCTTCGGCGGCTGTTTCAACCTCGGTGGTGAAGCTGCCAGAGACGCCGAGCGCTGCGGGTTCGTCTGATGCAGCCGATCGGGCGCTCGTTTCGATCGCGGTCGGTGACATTTCGCGATTCAACGCGGACAAGACATTTATGCCCGTCGCTGCTTCGATCTGCTCGGTGATCGAGATGACCGCAGCCGGCATCTGGGCGGCGACGCCGGGCAACCCGCCCCCACCGCCCCCGGTTTGGTCGATGATCGTGATCTTGTCGACGTCGATACCGGCGACGGTCGACGAAATCTGCTCGATGATCTCGGGAAGGATGTTGAGCAGGAAAATGTTCTGAGCGTCTGGTCCGGCGGCCTTGTACATCTCGGTCATACGATTCAACACGTTGACCTGCGCCTCGCCGTTGGCGATGATCGCTGCCGCTTCGCCTTTTGCCCTCAGCTCGGCAGCCTGCATTTCGGCCTGGGCTGGGGCGATCACGTTGGCTTCGAGCCGGCGCTTCTGCAGCTCGATTCGTACGGTTTCGAGCTCTTGTTCAGCGGTGACCTTGGCCTTCTCACCGGCGACCACTGCTTCGTTCTCCGAGACCAAACCTGCAGCATCGAGCTCGGCCTGGCGCACCCGCAACTTGTTCTGTTGTTCGGCGATGATCAGGTCAGCGTCGACTCGGGCCAGCTCGGAGCGGCGGCGCCCCGCAGCCTCGGCTTCCTCGGCATCGGCGGCCTGACTGGCTTCTGACTCTCGGGCCTCGGTGAGAACCTGCGCCGTCCGTCGTCGACCGACAGCTTCGAGGTAACCAACCTGGTCGGTCACATTCTGGATCTTGAGCACATCGAGTTCGAGCCCCAACTTGCGAATGTCGTCGTCGGCCTCGTCGATGAGGGTCTGGGCGAACTTGAGCCGATCCTCGTTGACCTCTTCGGGTGTCAGCGTCGAGAGCACACCACGCAGGTTGGCTTCGAGGTTCTCCTTGGCGATCTGCTGGATGTAGTCGGAGTCTCGACCCAGGAATCGTTCAACCGAGTTCTCGAGGATGCCTTCGCGGCTCGACACCTTGATGTTCGCGACACCTTGGACATCGAGGGGGATGGCACCTTTCGAATACGCATTACTCACCGAGACGTCGATCGGGATCGTGTTGAGGTCCATGAAATCGACCCGCTCAAGGATCGGAATTCGAATGGTGCGACCGCCCTTGAGCACGCGATAACCGACATCTCGACCGTCGGACACCGCTCGATTGCGACCCGAGATCACCGCAACCTGGTTGGGTGGACAGATCACGATCAGCGATCGCACCGCGGCAGCTACCGCCAAAACGATGACGGCGAGAATCACGGCGACTACCAACAGGTATTGCATAATATGTGTTCCTTTTTAGGGGCCGAGTTCGCCCAGTGAAGCGACTCGGGCCATGCCTTCTTGGATCTCGATAACAACAACAGTTTCGCCCGGTTCGAAGGTAAAGCCGGGCTTGAACGGGAGTGCGGTGAAATATTCGGTCTGGCCCGCGATCTGGGCGCGCACCCGGCCGCGGCGATCGTCAGCGATCGGCAACATGACCTCGGCGGACACACCCTGCATCTCGCGCAGTGTCACGTGGGAAGACTGCTGCCGGTTCATCACGAACTTGGTGATGCCTGAGTTGGCTGCAGCGGCGACAAATCCGAGCACCGTCGAGGTCAGCAGCGCCAACAACACATTGGTGTCGAGAACGGTGAAGACGATCCCCGACAGACCAAAGAACGTGGAGGCCAAGACGATCGAGCGGAAATTGAGCAGCGACATGACGAAGTCGCCAACGGCACCAGTCAGCCCGATGTCGACATCCATATCGAGGTCGACATCCACATCGACATCACCGACGTCCATATCGAACTCGCCGACATCTGCGTCGAAATCAATGCCGCCGAGGA
>DNHM01000555.1:10964-16637 GCA_003485885.1 Acidimicrobiaceae bacterium | reverse complement strand
CTGCATATTGAACAGGTTGGGGAATCCTGCAATCCCCAGACCGAGATAAGTGTGGGGACCGTCCGCCCACTTCTCAGCGATGGTCTGTCCGCCAAGCCCGGTGATGTCGATCCGCACGACACTTCCCGTCATCGCGTCGAAACCGGTGGCACACACAATCACATCTAGGTCGTAGTCGCTACCGGCTGCGAGCAGACCCGTGGGAGTAAACCGTTCGATGCCGTACTCACTTACATCGACCAGGCTGACGTTGCTGCGGTTATAGGTTTCGAAGTAGTTGGTGCCAGCGCACAGACGTTTACCCCCGAAGACATCGCCGTTCGGTATCAGTAACTCCGCAATCGCAGGGTCATCGACAATGTGTCGAACCTTGCTCTTCCACCATGCGATCACGGCCTCGTTTGCAGCCTTGTTGCTGAGTAGGTCGCCGAACGATCCGAGAAACGGCAAACCTCCGATTTCCCAGTACTTCTCAAATTGTGCCGCACGATCGGCCTCGTCCATGTCGAAGACCGAGCCGGTGTTGCGCTCAAACTCGAACGCGCTGAGGCTCTTCCAGGCGGCTGCTCGTAGCTTGTCGTAGGACGACTTGATCTGCGCCACCTCGTGTGACGCGAGCGGCCGGTTCTGGGCCGGCACTACGTAGTTCGGCGTTCGTTGGAAGACGAACAGTTGGTCGGCCTGTTCCGCTATCAGAGGGATCGATTGGATACCTGATGACCCGGTGCCGATCACACCAACCCGTTTGCCAGCAAGGTCAACATCACCTTGGGGCCATCGGCCGGTGTGGATCAATTCGCCTTCGAAGAGATGGCTATCTGCGAACCGTGGCATTTCGATGGTTGACAGACAACCAACGCCAAGGATGAGGTGCCTCGCCGTCACCGTCGTGGTCGCCGCATCGGCCAAAGCACCTGCGTCCTGGGTGGCGACCGTCCAGTAGTCGTTCGACTCATCAAACTCGGCGGCCGCTACCCGCGTTTCCAGACTGATGTCCCGGCGGAGATCGAATCGTTCGGCAACATGTTTTATGTATGCCAGCAGCTCAGGCTGGCTGGCGTAGCGCTCCGACCATGTCCAGTCCTGCTGGAGGGCACCATCGAACTGGAAGGAGTACTGCGTGCTCTCGATGTCGCAGCGACAACCGGGATACCGATTCCAATACCAGGTACCACCCACCTCGGGGGCGGCATCGAACACGATCGCCGAAAGACCGGCTTCGCGCAAACTGTGCAGCATGTAGAGCCCAGCGAAGCCCGCCCCAACAATGACGGCATCAAACTTCGGTTTCGGCGACCCATTCCCCATCTATCGATAGTGACACAACCGACAGGGCCCGACACAAGGGCGATTTGTGCCACCACGCCGACTCAAGACAGTTTCCCATCCGGTCATCTTCAAGCCGAACCGACACAAACACGCCAATCGCTCTGGTCACGCACCTATGACGTGCTCACCAAAGAGATCGATCGACCGCAGCGCTTCATCGTGGCTCAAATCGCCGAAAGCAAACGCGCCGACGACATAGTCGACCTGTCCGTTCGCCGTGAGGTCTTCGACATGTCCCCGGATTCGTTCGGGTGATCCGGTCACGATTACTTGGAGTTCACATGCCCGGTCATAGTCGCCACCAATCGTTGGGTCGTTCGGAATAGGGCAGTTGAAGCGCCGAAAGAGTAAACCCAGGTTGTGGGTGTAGGTGGCCCACGCGCGGCGTCCAAGCTCGTCGGCCTCACGGTCGGTCGGAGCGACGATGAACTTCCTGATCGCACCGACGGTCGGTTCGTGACCACCGCCCACACCAGGTTGACGCAGTGTTTGGTATCGATCAATTGCTGCGTGTACGAGCGCAATCGGACCGCCAACAATCGTGCTGACACCGAGCGCCGCGGCCATCTCGACATTGCCGGGCCGCCACAGTGGTGGGTACGGATCCTGCAACGGTCGAAGTTCCATTGGAACATCTTCCAGCTCGTAGAACCGGCCGCTGTACGAGAAGTCGCCTTCACTTGTGAAGGCGCTCAGCAACAGATCGAGCATTTCCTCGGTGCGATCGGCCGCCTCATCAGGATCGAGTCCCCATAGCTGGTGTTCAGGTGCGCTGACTCCCTTGCCGAACCCGATCTCAAGCCGACCACCCGTCAGGTGGTCCAGCATGCAGATCTCTTCGAGCAACCGAAGCGGGTGGTAAAAGGGCAGGATGTGGACTAGGGAGCACAACCTCATTCGGGAGGTCCGCTGAGCGAGCGCTCCGAGAAAGACCCCCATGCTCGGTGCATGATCGAGCGGAATCAGGTGGTGCTCGGACTTGTGGTATCCCCAGAAGCCAACCTCCTCGGCTCGCTCCGCCAGCGCCAGTCGGCTCTCCAACAGCGCGCCGAGAGCAACACCTCCTGGCTGTTCCCCCTGATCGAACACACCGAATCGCATCACGCTGCCCCTTGGTTCACACCGTAGGCGCCACTGCTACCAACAACGGAACTGTCGCTACCCGCGGCCGTGCCAACTTCTGTCTCACTACGGCATCCAGTTACTGTCAGTGCACCGACCTGGAAGGCCACAACATGACCGAACTCTGGAAGATGAGTGCGACCGATGTCGCTGCTCAGGTACACAACAAGCAGCTCAAGCCGAGCGAGGCAATCGCAGCTGCCATCAACCGGGCCGAAGCGACGAACACACATCTCAACGCCATCACGCTGCCGTTGTACGAGCAGGCGATGAGCGAAGCCGCCATGGCTGATGAGCAAGTTGCCGCTGGTGATGAACTTGGGCCGTTGCACGGCGTGCCGATCACGATCAAGGAGAACGTCGATATGGCGGGACTCCCGAACACCAACGGTGTGCCAGCGTTCGCCAACCTGATGGCATCCGAGGACGCGCCGCTTGTGCGCAACCTGCGCAACGCCGGTGCCATCGTTATCGGACGCACCAACACGCCCGAGTTCTCGATGCGCGCCACCACCGATAATCCGCTACGCGGCCGCACCTTCAACCCGTGGGAAGATCTGGCCTCGCCAGGCGGTTCGTCAGGCGGCGCTGGGTCGGCGTGTGCTGCCGGTATCGCACCGCTCAATCATGGCAATGACATTGGCGGCTCGCTTCGATTTCCGGCATTTGCTAACGGCGTAACAACAGTAAAACCAACAAGCATGCGGGTACCGGTGTTCAACTCCTCCGCGACCGCCGAACGAGGCCCGCTGTCCCAAGCCATGTCGGTCCAAGGCATCATCGCTCGCCACGCGGCCGACGTCCGGCTTGCGACCAGCGTGATGATCGAACCAGATCCTCGTGACCCGTTGTCTCCTCCTATTCCGTGGAACGGTCCCGACATTGGAGGCCTACCCACCGTAGCTGTCACAACCGAATCGGCTGGCTACGACATCCATCCCGACATCGTGGCTCTGGTGCAACGAGCTGCCGACCAGCTGCGCGATGCCGGATACACCGTCGTCGAAGTTGACCCACCGCCGATTATCGACTCAGCACGAGAGTGGTTCCGCTCCGGCACAACGGAAATGGAAGCGACCCTCGACCCGGCTCTTCGAGAGTTCGGCAGCGACACGATCAATCAGATCTTCGACTGGTATTACGAGCTCTCAGAGATCCTCGACCGCGACAACTACATACGTGCATTCGGCGACCGCACGCGACTTGCTCGTCAATGGAGCATCTTCCTGAACGATTACCCACTCGTGCTCACGCCATTCCTTATGCGTCCTACCTTTGACTGGGACTATGACACTCGCGGCCTCGACCAGGTCAAAGACCTGTTTGACTCTGCGATCTACTCGACCGGCATCAACTATCTCGGACTCCCCGCGGGCGTGATCGGCATGGATCTCGTCGCCGACCGACCAGCGGCCGTTCAGCTCGTCGGTCGCCGCTACCGCGAGGACCTCATCTGTGACGCAATGGAAGCCATCGAGGATCGTAACGGCGTGTTAGCGCACCGTCTGTGGAATCGTTCATGACACAGGTTCTGCTTCCTGCTCCCGCCTATGAACGAGTCGCCGACCGTCTCGTTTCCCTGCCTCATCAGATCCAACCGCTGCTGTGGTCAAGCGATGGGATCGTCGACAACGACGGACAACCGGTTGACCACCCCACGCCCGGTGCGGCGTGGATGAGTATCGACGCGTTCTTTACTGGCGAGATGGCGGTACTCGCCCAAGCCGTCGTGGACTTTGGATCGGTCAGCTGGGTCCAAGCGCCCCTTGCTGGCATCGACGCTCCTCCGTTTCAGCAGGTGATCAATGCAGGAATTCGATTCAGCAATTCCGATGCCCCGAACATCGGCGTGGCGGAGTATGTGATGTCTGCCCTTCTGGCGCACCGCCATGGCATTGCGCACAGAATCGAGCATCAACGTGAGCGCCACTGGGAACAAGCGCCATGGCCAGAGATTGGTGGCCAGCGCTGGGTCATCGTCGGGTTCGGCTCGATCGGTCACGAGATCGCGCAACGAGCCCGGCCGTTCGGCGTCGAAATCGTCGGTATCCGACGCACGGCAGTAGACGACCCTGCGGCCGACAAAATGGCCACCATGGGGCAACTCCCTGCCGAGTTAGCCGAAGCCGATGTGGTCATCCTTGCGTGCCCACTTACCGAACAGACTCGTGGCCTCGTGAACGCTGACTTCCTGGCGGCCATGCGTCCCGATGCCGTGTTGGTCAACGTGGCCCGCGGCGGGGTGGTCAACGACGACGCACTCCTTGCCGCGCTCTCCCATGGCACGATCGGGTCAGCCATTCTCGATGTGTTCGACCCCGAGCCGCTGCCCGAAAGCAGTCCGTTCTGGACCCACGAGAACGTCACGGTCACCAGCCATATCGCGGGCGCTGGCGCGGGTTTCTTGGCCCGCAATGACCAGCTGTTTATCGACCAACTCGATGACTACCTCAGTGGCCGCCCGCTGCGGCTTGAGGTCGTGTCAGCATAAGAGGCGGCCGGTTCCCGTCAGCCGACCGGAACCTGGCGAGGTTCGGTCACGTACTCCGCCAGATCTGCATGACGAGTCCACTCGAAGAAGTCGACGTTGCGATAGGGCGAATTGACCACGATGCGACCTCGGTCGTTGCGGTAGTAGGTCGACATTCCTTCGTGCGTCCACACCATGTCTTCGTGGGCAGCATCGACCCGCTCGTTGTACGCAGCATGGACATCGGGCAACACGTCGACGCTGCCAATGTCGTCGGCAGCCATCTGCCGAATGAGATCCATGATGTAGTGCATCTGCATCTCGATCACATTGATCAGGCTGCCGCCATGACCTGGCTGCAAGTTCGGCCCATACAGCGTGAAGAAGTTGGGAAACCCAGGCGTGACTGTGCCCAGGTAGGACTTGGCATTGTCGTCATCCCATGAATCGCGCAACGTCAGACCGTCGCGCCCCACGGTCTCGTAGGTGTTGATGAACCGAAGTACATCGAAGCCGGTTGCGATGATCAGAACATCGGCATCGAAGGTGCGACCGTCGACGGTGTGTAGTGACGTTTCGTCGATCGACTCGATCGCGTCGGTAACAAGCTCAACGCTCGGGTTCCGCAACATGCGGTACCAACCGTTGTCCATGAGCATGCGTTTACCAAACGGTGGATACTTCGGCACGACGACATCGAAGAGATCCTGGCGATCACCAAGTTCGTCGCGGATATACCGCTCGAAGAAACC
>DNHM01000555.1:0-10846 GCA_003485885.1 Acidimicrobiaceae bacterium | reverse complement strand
CCAAGGCGCACCCGGTACCACGCTTGATAGATCGGATTCTCTCGCAACAGGAACCGAAGCGAGTCTGGAACGGCGCGTCGGAATTGCTCGAACGGTGCCGCCCAATGGTTGGATCGTTGAAAGATCGTGAGCGACTCGACCTGGTCTTGGATGAGCGGCGCAATCTGCATACAACTGGCGCCGTTACCAACAATGGCCACTCGTTTGCCTTCGAGGCTCACGTCGTCTCGCCACTGAGCCGTGTGGAACGACGGGCCAGCGAAGGTCTCGATGCCGTCGATCTTTGGGGAAACCGGCGGATTGAAGATGCCAGCACCGCTGATGACCACGTTGGCGGTGCGAACCTCGACCGTTCCGTCGGCTGACCGAGTCGTGACTTTCCAGTCCTGCTCGACCTCTCGGTACTCAGCAGTTTCCACCGAGATATTCAACGCGATCGTCGGACGTAGGTCGAACTGGTCAACAACATGACCGAGATATCCCCACAGATCATCGCGAAGTGCGAAGAACTCGGGCCAGTCGTACTGCACGAACGAGAACGAATACAGATGGTTTGGCGTGTCGACACCTGCGCCCGGATATGTGTTCTCGAGCCATACACCACCAATGTCGCGATTGCGCTCAAGAATCTCGAATGGGATGCCAGCCGCTTGCAGGTGCACCGCAGCACAAATACCGGAGACACCAGCGCCGATCACGATGGCGTTGAATCCCTCGGGCACCTCGATGGGTGCGGTGCCCACCGGTTGTTCGCCAAGTTGTGACTTCGTGAATGGCCCATAGAGGTCTGGAATGTCTTCGTCCATCGCCACGTGCAGCATCTTGACAAGCAGCTCGGGGTCTGGATCAGCAAGAGCGACAGGGCGGCCTTGTCGCCATGCGGTCATGGCCTCGAGCGCTGCTTCACGAACCTCTTGCTGATGTTCGGGACGCAGCCCGCCGGTGTCGTTGTCGCCCAGACCTGCTTGGCGCCGAGGCCGATACGGCTCTTCGAGCCAATGCATCTCGCCGGTGAGTTGCACCAGGACCATCAGCAGGGTCGGAATGTTGGCGACGTGAACAGCCTCGGTATAGAGCTGTTCTTCTTCGGCAGTCATCGGGGAGTCAGGCGCAGCGAACATCCAACAAAAGTACAACCGGGTGCGACGTCGTTGTTAACGCCGCTCTCGCCACATCTCTAGGGGATACCGACCATCTCGGTGATGGAGCGAAAGATGAGTCGAGCTTCGTTGTCGAAGTACTCCTCGATGCCGTCGCTCTTGTACAGCTCAAGATACCCGCGGAGCGCATCCTTGTCAGGGAAGTAGAGCTCGGCCATACCGACATAGGGATCCACGGTCGGTTCCTGAGAGATACTCAGCGCATAACGGAACGCTCCGACCTGCGCCATCACGCCGGCCACGTTGGGAGCATGCACGTTGAGCCAATGGTCGGTCAGCGCGCCGTGGTCCGTACCCGGGTTTGCGGTCAAGATCGTGGTGACCTTGAGGAAGCCGGAGCGAGTGCACGGGAATGGCTCGTTGAGGTCATTTGGCGTCAGCGGCAGGTCACCATCGACAACGACATATTCCGTCGTTGGCCATCCGACATAGGGTCGGGCCTTTTGCTGGAACGCGTCACGAGGGGTTGTGCCATGGGGCTCCTTCTCGCGAGGAAACGGAGCATCGGCCCAGATCTGGGCCACACCGTCCCACACCTGCTCCCCCGATGGTACCGGGCTGTATAACGTGGCGATGTAGCGCGGTTCAACGGTGCCATTGTTCGCTGCCATCTGCTTCTGCGCAGCAATCACTGCCGGCATGTGGTTGGCAAACCAGTTCGCTACCAACTCGTCACGGCTCGCTCCCTGTCGGCGACCGATCAGAAACTGCATTTTGGTGCCTGGTGTTGCAACTACGTCCATCCAGTCAACTTATTCCGACCGCAGGAACAGTGCAGAATCCGGTGCTCGAACCATGTCGGGGCTGCCAGCGCGGACGATCGATGACTCACTCGGACCTGACCTGTCCAACAATCGATCCGGCATCAGCATCTAAGGTCCATGACATGTTCTTTGAGACCACGCTGACGACGGCCAACATCGAAGCCAACCGAACATCGGGATTGTGGCAGGATACGCACCTATTCGACTCCTTCGCTGAGAAGGCCGCCCACTTGGGCGACAACCCGCTGGTGATCGATGTGGACGGCGTACTGAGCTGGCGCAAGGCTGCCGAGCAGGTCGACGAGTTGAGCCGCGGTCTGATCGAACTCGGTGTCCGCAAAGGCACGGTCGTGCAGTTGCAGTTGCCGAATCGGCGCGAGTTCCTGCTGCTCGTCCTGGCCATTGAACGCATCGGTGCGGTGGTCAATCCCATCGCCCCGATCTTCCGCTCCAACGAAGTGACCGTAATGTCGGCACTAGCTCGTCCTTCTATCGTGATCACGGTCGACAACTTCCGTGGTTTCAACCTGGCCGAAATGCACGTCACGCTGCAAGAGCAGTCGCCATGGGTTGATCACGTCATCGTGATCGACACGATGGGCGAAGCGATCCCTGCCGATGCCTTGGAATACGACCGTCTGCTGGCGGTCGGGCGACAGTCGACCATCGACGACCGAACTCTGGCACTCCTTCGACCAGACCCAAACGACGTGTGTGAAATCATCTTCACCTCCGGCACCACCGGCCAGCCCAAGGGTGTGATGCACAATCAGAACACGTTGAACGTGGCCGCCGAGTTGTGGCTCGAACGCGTTGCCGAAGGCTGCGACGTATTCCATATGGCATCCACCCTCGCCCATCAAACGGGTTATCTCTACGGGGTACGAGCGCCGATTCTCGCTGGCGGGACAATCGTGTACCAGCAAGTCTGGGATCCGGTTGAGTTCGCCGGGCTCATTCAAGAGCATGGGATTCATGCATCCATGGGTGCTACGCCTTTCCTGGCCGATCTGCTCGATGTCGACGGACTAGCCACCTACGACCTGTCCAGCTTTACGGCGTTTGTGTGCGCAGGCGCAGCAATTCCGTTGCCCGTTCTGGAACGTGCACGAGACATGCTCCCGTGCACCGTCTTGCCGGGTTGGGGCATGACCGAAACCGCGCTTTCTACGATCGGGCGTCGCGACGACGCATTTGCGAAGTTGTCGACCGATGGCGTGGCACTAACGGGTAATGAGACACGGGTAGTCGACGAACACGGTGTGGCGCTCGAGGCTGGCATCGAGGGCGACCTGCAGTTCCGGGGTTCGCTCACGTTCATCGGCTATATCCAAGGGCGCGAGTTAACCGAATCGTGTTTCCGCGATGGCTGGTTCGATACTGGCGACCGGGCCATCATCGATACCGACGGCTACGTATCGATTTCGGGGCGCACAAAGGACATCGTCATCCGCGGCGGCGAGAACATTCCCGTCAAAGAGGTCGAGGACGTACTGCTACGACACCCCAATGTGGCCAACGTTGCCGTCGTCGCTCAGCTGCACGAACGTTTGGGCGAGGTCAGTTGTGCAGTCATCCTGCCCGATGGCGATCCGCCAACTCTGGCTGACCTCATCACGTTCCTCGATGAACAAAACGTGACGAAGCAGTTCTGGCCAGAAGACCTGCGGGTTGTCGATCAGTTTCCGATGACCCCAAGTGGAAAGATCCAGAAATACCACCTCCGCGACATTGTGAACTCTCCCGCATAGGCATTGCTATCGAGCCAATGCCCAGCTGCTACTCCTCCACAACGGCACGCGTTCGAGTTAGCGCCCAGCAATGAATCCGGTCTCCCCTTGATACGCACCGCGCCGATCGGCCAATATGGCATATGCACATCGATACCGACGAAGAGTTGGAAGCACTCGCTGAATACTGCGCTGATGGTCGGCGGCGGGCGCTTGAGTATGGGAATCGAGGACCGGTCCGGTTCGTAGGAGACCGTGCGTTGCATCCCGAGATCGTTGAGGCATATTGGCGCACCGGGTTCTACGTCTTCGAAGGCCTCATAGACAGCGACGAAATCGACGACCTACGTGTCGGTTTCGAAGACTTCCGTCGGCGGCTACCCAGCCACAAGGGTTCGGATGTCGATATCGACGGCAACCTGGCTGTGGGTTCAGGAGTCGAGGCACGCACCGTCCAATGGGGACGGGCGCTGAGCGATCCACTTGGCGGAACCGCAGCCTCCCATGGCCGACATCCGATCAAAATGCATGAACCAAACCTCGCCGACGGTGCACCCGAAGAAGTCGTCTACGTGGTTCTCGGAACCCTGCAGTTCTGCGACGCTCACCTGCGCCTTTACGGCCATCCCGACCTTTTGGGGATCAGCGCTGCCCTCAACGGCGACGACTTTGTGCCATTCAACGAAGCCATCTTCATCAAGGATCCCGGTGTTGGTCCATCAGTGGCGTGGCATCGCGATGGTGTGACCCACTGGGAATCACCAGACTGGGATCAAGGCACCCACGGCTACAACTTCATGGCTCAGCTCTATGGCTGCGAACCCGAAAATGGTGTATGGATTCTGCCAGGCACTCACAAACAGCGCCATGTCGATCTTGCATCGCTGGCCGCCGAGGCCGGAAGTCAGCGATTGCCTGATGCAGTGCCGCTGGTGTGTGCTCCCGGCGATGTTGCGATCGTGAACCGGCAAGCCATCCACGGTTCCTTCGCCAATACCAGCAGCGAACCACGAGTCACCTTCAACCTGGGCTTCCATCGTCGCAACTCCGTGATCGGAGCGACCGGCGCTGGTATCCACGGGATGGTCGGACCACTCGACGAGCAGCGCGTCGCCAAACGATCCGAGATGATCGGGTGGGCAATCGCTGCACGGGGTCAGCGGCGACCCGATGAAACACCGTTCAACTACGAACCTCTCGCAGGTTGCACTTTTGAGTGGAACGACGACGCCCGAGATCAACTCCACGACTACAACCTGCTCGACCTCAGTATCTGAGCCGCCGTGGCTGTCGCTCGGACAGCGGCGACTATCCCTGTCGACGTTCCCGCAGCTCTCGTTGCGCTCGAGCCAATGGGTCCTCACGCGTCCAGGGCGTAACGAAGGGCACTCGTGGATTGTGAACAGGGCGACGCGACGTTCGAGGTCGTTCCAGCCGGCCGATCACTTCTGTCCATACCGCGGTATCGGTGACAAGGTCTTCATGGGAGAGACCGGCCACAACCTCGACTCCAAGTGCGCCGTTAGTTCGCAGTGCATCGATCTGAGGGTCCTGGGCTAGAAACCGTTGCATGCCGATAATAGGTTCAGGCTCTACTCGCAGGGTCTCCGTTGCCCATTCGTCCATCTCGTCCATGGCGACCTCGTGTTGACCCGAGAGTGGCCCCCAATTGAAACGGTCGTCGGAATCCACTGCCTCAACCGCGAGCACATTGGCCGCCAGACACAGAATCGACTCGTTGTACCCACCGACCCGGTCGGCTCGTTTTGATTGGTCATCGAGAGCGGTGACAGTCAGCCGCTGCATGCGCGACCAATCCAGCATCGGCTTATACGTGCGTGCAAACGTTTCCATCGTCGTAGCGGGGGCGATCAGCTCACCGGTCGAGATATCGGGCAGAAGACCCACTAACTCAGACAGCAGGAAGTCGCCAGCGGATGCACGTGTGGGTCCGGGTACCGAGGCTGGACAGGCGGCGGCAACATGGCCTCGGGCCCCGGCTGGGTCCGATAACCGGGTCTCCCCTGTAGCGACCGCGTATCCGACGACTCTGCCTGAGGCCTTCACTACGTTATGGCGGCTCGTCGAACGCAAGCCCGTGTGACCCGTCGCTTGATCAGGTCCCGCTCCGATCACTCCCTGCTGTCGACACGATCGCCGGCGGAGAGTTGCGGGCCTTACGCCCAGGTCGCTAGAGCGGGAGTGCGGTCGAGAAGTCGGGTACACCTTCCCATCGGCCTGCGTTGCCGCTGGCTCGCATCACCGCGATCGTCTTGATGACCTCGGGGTTGGCCAGACCGTGCGGCGCAGCCTCGCCGGTGAGTACCCGGATCACGTTCTCTGTCTGCCGAGCCGTGCACTGGTCAAGAAACGTCGGCGAGAAACCCGCAACATGCGGAGTCACGATGCAGTTGGATAACTGTAACAAACGGTCATCGGACGGGATCGGCTCCACCTCGGTCACATCGAGCGCTGCCGCTTCGATGGTGCCGGCAGCAAGAGCGTCGGCCAGCGCCGCTCCATCAACGACCGGACCTCGGGATGTGTTCACCAAAATCGACGTGGGTTTCATCAAAGCCAAGGTGTCGGCGTTGATCAGATGGCGGGTCTCGACCGTCGAAGAACAATGGATGCTCACATAGTCGGAAACGGCCAACATCTCGTCGAGCGGCAGCAGATCAACACCCATCGTCTCGGCGGTTGTCGGGTGCACGTGCGGGTCGGCGGCCACAATGCGAGCCGGTCCGAAACCCCTCACTCGATTGGCGAACGCACGGCCAATATCGCCGAATCCAATGATGCCGACCGTATGACCGGCGATACGACGCACCGACTCCAGATAATGCACGGTGAGAGCGCTGTCTGAACTCCAAGCTCCCTCTCGGGTGGTACGGATTGAATCAGGAAGCCGACGGGTCAGGGCTAGGAGCATGGCCATGGCGTGGTCGGCAACCTCTGCTGTGTTCACGCCCGGCACGTTGCACGCCAAGATGCCCAACTCGGCTGCTGCAGCCAGGTCTATCGAGTCGACGCCGACGCCCATGCGACTGACCACCTTGAGCTTGGGACATGCCTCGAGCACGCGACGGTTGGTCAGTGGCCTGGTGCTGATCGTGGCGCCGTCGGCATCACGCAGCAGATCAATGAACTCGTCTTCGGTGCTGATCGGGGCCTCGACTACTTCGAAGCCAGCGGCCTCGAGCATGTCGACTCGACTCCATGGACTTGCTTGCACTGCAACCTTCATGATCTGCTCCTCAGGGCGGTAACGAAGATCGACAGCATGTCGCACGCAGCGTGATCGAGGCAAGATGAGCGACATCAGTACCACCCATCAGTCGTTCGACCACCTCTCCCCCAAGCTCGCTAGGCCCAGTCATCCGAGGAGCGAACAACGTGTCTACTTCTTTCGGTTGGAGCTCGTTGGTCGCGATGGCGGTCGGCAGGGCCACGCCGAGTACGTTTCGAGGTCGTGACCGTCGTTAACCAGACAGAGCCGGCGGCAAAGCCGTTTGCAGTCTTCTCGACACGCCACTTCGGATATGCGTGGGCGTGCGGGCTGTTGTGGCATCTCTGCCGTTGGGGCGTTGCGTTTCTTGGCACCTATCTGGTGAATGACATGACTGGCTCGCCTCGTATGGTGCAACTGGCTGGCACCGTCCTCTACGCGCCGCTACTTCTCGGCGGAGTTTTGGGCGGCGTGATCTCGGATCGCTTCGATCGCCTGGTGACCGTTCGTGTTCAGCTTCTGGCGCTGATCCCGCTCACCGTTGTGATCGGTGTTCTGGTGAACTCCGACCGACTCGAGGTGTGGATGCTGTACGTCTACATGTTTCTTGTGGGCATTGGATGGGTGACCGACATGACGAGCCGACGAGCGCTCGTCTTTGATCTGGTCGGCGAGGCACGTCTCGACAGTGCCATGGCGATGGAATCTCTCAGTCTCTCGATGGGCATGGTTCTCGGTGCACTCATCGGTGGATATGCGGTCGATGCCGTTGGCATCGGCGCGTCATACTTCTGTATCGCTGGGTTCTTGCTGCTCGCCCTGGCTGCCCTCGCCCCGGTGACAACCCCCGCGACGACACGCCGAACCGCCAGCAAACATCCGGTCCACGACCTTGTCGAAGGCGTTCGCATGCTTCGTACCAATCGTCCCCTTGTCGGCATTCTGGGTGTCACCGTTATCGCGAACTTCTTCCTGTTTGCCTACTTCCCCATCATCCCCGTATTGGCCGAAGACCTTGACGCCTCGGCGTTTCTTGTCGGTCTGTTGCTGGCTGGAACCGGGATCGGCATGATGGTGGGTTCGCTTATCTTCGCCCGGCTGCAACCTCGACGACGCGGAGTCGTGTACCTGGTGGGGCTGTTCGCTGCGCTCGCTCTTGTCGTGCCATTCGCACTCAGCTCGCAGTACGGCCTTGCGCTCGCGCTCATCATCGGCTCTGGCATCGGCAGCGGCTTCTTCGGCTCCACCCAATCAACACTCGCCGTCGCTGCAGTTCCCGAAGAAGCCCGAGGTCGGGCACTCGGACTGCTGTCTATGGCAATCGGAGGGCTGCCGGTAGGCATGTACGCGCTTGGCGAACTAGCCGAACAGATCGGCCCAAGCCGGGCGCTTGCATTCAACGCTTTGGCTGGCATCGCCGTTCTCACAGTGTGGATCTGGCGCCATCGTGAAGTCGTCGATATGAACGCCTGACAGCCCCCTTCGACGAGCGAACCATTGAGTACGGTTCGCTTGTGAGACAGCGTCGTCAGCGAGCAACCAATGTGCGTTGGCCAGAACCAGCGGCACGCAGTAGGTTTCCGTTAGTCCCACATCTGACCAAGGGGAAACAGACAGATGAGTGAGCATGACCTCGTCATCCGCGGCGGCACCGTCATTGACGGAAGCGGCTCTGACCGAAGGACCGCCGATGTCGCGGTCTCCAATGGTGTCGTCACCGAAGTTGGCCAGGTGTCAGGCACTGGCCATCGCGAAGTTGCCGCAGACGGCAAGCTCGTCCAACCCGGCTTCGTCGACATCCACACGCACTATGACGGCCAGGCGACCTGGGATAGCCAGCTCGCCCCTTCGAGCTGGCATGGCGTAACCACCATCGTCATGGGCAACTGCGGCGTCGGTTTTGCACCGGTACGGCCGTCAGATCATGAACGGCTCATCCGTCTCATGGAAGGTGTCGAGGATATCCCCGGCACGGCGTTGCACGAGGGCCTGCCCTGGGCCTGGGAGTCGTTCGAGGAGTACCTCGACTTCCTCGATGGCCGAAGTTATGACATCGATCTGGGGGCTCAGCTACCCCATGCCGCGGTTCGAGTCAACGTCATGGGTGACCGGGGTGTCGCTCGGGAGCCAGCCACGCCCGATGACATCGCACAGATGGCTGAGATCGCCCGTCGTGCCGTGGAAGCCGGCGCCATTGGGTTTACCTCATCACGTTCGCTGAACCATCGAGCATCGACCGGTGAATACACCCCCACGCTGCAAGCTGAGCGCGACGAGATGATCGGCATCGCCGAAGCCCTCGGCGCCGCTGGTAAGGGTGTTATCCAGATCATCAGTGACCTGGTCGATTTCGACCAAGAGTTCGCACTCGCCAAAGCAATGGGGGCGCGTAGCGGTCGACCGGTGTCAATGTCGGTGGCCCAGGCCAAGGGTCGCCCTGACCAGTGGCGCAGGACGCTCGACGCGATGTCGCAGGCAACCGCCGAGGGCGTCGTCATGCGAGGCCAGGTCGGAGCACGAGCCGTTGGACTCCTCATGGGTCACCAGGGAACGCTGAACCCGTTCATGCACTGCGAGGCCTACAAGGCAATCGCTCACCTGCCACTAGCCGAGCGGGTCGAAGCGCTGCGCCGAGACGAGGTACGCTCCGCGATTCTCGACAACGTCATCGTCGACAAGGAGTCCCCCATCATTGGCTCGCGGCTCGTCACCAAATGGCACATCATGTACCCGCTTGGTGATCCGCCGGACTACGAGCCTGACGCCTCAACGTCACTCGCAGCCATCGCCGAACGAACCGGCGCTGATCCGGCAGTGCTCGCCTACGACCTGCTGCTCGAACGCGACGGCACGGCAATGATCTATGTGCCAACCGTCAATTACGTCGATGGGAACCTCGACTCTGTGCGCGAACAAATTCTGCACGACGCCGCCGTTCCTGGATTGTCCGACGGCGGCGCGCACGTCGGCACCATCTGCGATGTCAGCTTCCCCACCACCCTGATGCAATGGTGGGGCCGCGACCGACCCCACGGCCGTATCCCTCTCGAAACCATTGTTGCGAAACAGGCCAGGGCGACAGCGGAGACCGTCGGCTTCATGGACCGAGGACTGCTGACACCGGGCTACAAGGCCGACATCAACGTGATCGATTTCGACGCTCTCACGTTGCATGCCCCAACCATCGTCGGCGACCTGCCCGCAGGCGGCAACCGGCTGATGCAGAAGGTGACCGGTATCGACCACACATTCGTGAGTGGCATCGAGGTTGCTAGCAATTCCGAGTCCACGGGGGCAACCCCGGGCCGACTCGTACGCGGCGCACAGAAAGCAGGACAGTGAACATGGACGAAGTCCCAGAGCTGAACCGGCAGAACCTTGGTGTTCTGGTCGATGACATTCGGTCCGAGGCCGGCCCCGGCGAAGCGACAAAACGTTACAACCAGGCGTTCATTCAGACGTTTCGAGAAAATGGCGGCCAGATGCCAAACGATCTCGACAAATACCCATGGATGTTGCTCACTACTACAGGAGCCAAGTCGGGCAAACAGCGCACCGTCCCGTTGATGTTCTTTGAACGCGACGGTCGGTTCTTCATCATTGCCTCGAAAGGTGGAGCCGTCGCTCACCCCGCCTGGTATCACAACCTGGTGGCGCATCCCGAAGTCATGGTCGAATACGGCGGAAGCTACGATGCATCACCACAAACAGCGGCCGCGGTGGTCCTTTCCGGAGCCGAACGCGACGACGTATTCGAATGGGTAGCCGGGATGAACGCAACCTTTGCTGGCTACCAGGCGCGCACCGAGCGCCCCATCCCTGTCGTGGAACTGCGCTCGCCGAACTAGCGGGCGACGTCAACTCTCGGGCTTACGAAGGAAGGTACATCGTTGCCGACGCGGACAGTTACGAGACAAGCTCCAATAGCTCGGAGCGGTCTGGCCCTGGCAGCGGCTGAGCCGT
>DNHM01000487.1 GCA_003485885.1 Acidimicrobiaceae bacterium | reverse complement strand
AACGTTTGGCCACGCCCAAGGCGAGCGAACCGTTTGTGCGCAGACCGAGCCGATAACGACTTCGCCATTCGTCGTAGTTCTCGACCTTGGTTATCCGCGACTCGGGAACAAAATGATCGCGGTATTCGAGCACCTTGGTTTGGGTGGAATCCACTACTGCGAACGCGACATGTTCACTGTGGAGCGTCGCCGAGTCGGTGGCATCGATCAGCGCCCACACGATGTCGTCGCCGTGACGAGCCGCAGCATGAACGACATCGATGTGCCCCCAACCCGTGACCCAGGGAGCGCTGCCGTTCATGACCCAGCCACCGTCGACGGGTTCGGTCGTGGTCATCGGTGTGCCTGGCCGCAGCATGTGGGCGAAGGCAACACCTCCTCGTTTCTTTCCCCCGGCCAAGTCTGCGGCCAGCTCGATCCCCACTGGCCCATCGCTGGTGTGTGCAGCAGCAGCAGCGCCAAGGTGCTGGGTGTAGACGAACGTGGTCGTCAAACAGCCACTGGCAAACGCTTCGATAACCTTGGCGATCGTTGCGGCGTCGCAGTAGGTCGAAATCCCGTAGAAGCCGCCATCGGCGATGCACTGGAGTTGATACTCGGGAACCGTGCCAGCAGCATCAGCCTCCAGCGCACGGGGAAAGAGAACGTCGTCGGCAATGTCTTGTGCTTGAGCTACAAGCTCTTGGATATCGGCTGTGTCCATCATGCGAGGAGTGTCAGCGTGACGCCGGCGGTTGCGATGGGGCGACGTTCACGACTCATGTCCACGGCAGTCACGTCGACAACCGCATGATCGCGTTCGACACGAATGATCTCGCTCATCGTACGTACCGGGCCCTCGGCGGCCTGGCCGATGTAACGGACCTCGATATCGGTGGCCACGAACTCGCCACCCAGAGCTGATTCAGCGCCGGCACACAACAAGATGCCGGAGGTGCCGCCGTTGACGGTGCCAAAACTATTGGTGACGTAAGGCGTCTTGGCCAGTTCGACTGCGCCCGGAGCCAACTCGGTGAGCCCGAGTTGATCGTTCACCGGCAGCGTAAACCCTGACGATGCACGCCCCCAGTGCTGGATCGTTCCGACGACCTTCTCGTCGGGCGGAGCGTCGTTGAAGTCTGGGTTTCTCGGCATTCGCCGCGAGGTGGCGATCGCGGTGCCTGCTAGCCGGTCACCATCCAGCAGCTCAGCCTTTGTGGTGATCAGCGTGCCACCGATGCGCACGACCTGACAGGCGACCACAAGTGGACCGTCGACAATTGGTTGACCGCTGCGGATTGCCAGATCGAGTGTGCCGCACCAGTCACCATCAGCAAAGCCAATGGCAGTGCTGATCAGGGCAAGATCGGTAACCGCGAACATCGGGCCGAGCGCCAGCGCACCCGTGGCCGATCTGGTCTGCGGGACGACCGGAGCAGTGAAGATGCACTCGTCGTCGGACACCCATTCGGCTTGCGGCTGGAGATCCCGCAGCAGATGATGTTCGGGTGGGTACGTGGCCATGCATCCAGCGTAGAACGCGGCCTGCGCCAGCCGTTCTTTAGGGCGTTGTTCTTGGTCGACAGAGAGGCCAGCAGAGAAGCAGCGTGACCGGCGCCTCGGCCGGTCCATGCGTTCAATCAGCGGTGTCGTAGCTCACCCTGATTCACGTCTGGCGACCTGTGAAGGCAGCCAACACCGTTAACGGATCAGTGCTCGATGGGGTTGTTTGGGTGGCGAACCCCTTGCCTTCGCCTCGATACTCCGGGCGGATGACGGTCTCGGCTAGTCCTTGGACATAGGCGACCAGCCCATCTGGCACCTCGATCGGATGACCAGTGACTTGGGCGAAGTCCCATGCATGGATCAAGAACTCGAGGCTCAGGATGCTGGCCATCATGGTCGCGGGGGCTTCGCCATCACCGAATGGCACCATGTCATCGGTTCCTCGTTCACGCCACGCAGCCAAAGTCGGCTCGACAGCCTGGGCGATGTAATCCTCAGCGGTAACTGCCTCAACGTCGTCAGGCACGTCGGCATCGGCTCCTGCTCCCAGGCCTTTCATGCTGCCCATCAGATGTTCGACCAGGTCGTGGGTGGTGAACCCTTCGCACGGTGTGGATTTCTCGCGATCATCGGGACCGAAATGCATCAGGGATTCGCGACAGATCGCCCAGGTCGCTTCGGCAGCGGTGAGCAGATCGAACTCTTCGGCGTCGAGACCCCACGGGTTGAGACCGGCATCGCCAGCTTCGGCCGCTACGACCAGTCGGTCGCAGAAATGTGTCCAGCCAACGCTGTGATTCGTAGCCCCCTCATCGTCGAGACCCGAATGGGTCAGGGTGACCTTGGTCTGGTCGCCCACTGGCTCGAATTCAACTGAGATGCTCGATCCGCCGGGAGCCGGATCGTGGTCTGTGCCCTGCCACCCCCAGGTGTAGACCAGGCGTTTGCCGGGATCGATCTCGGCGAAGGTGCCGCAGGCGATGCTGCCGGGCACAACAGTAAGCCGGTAGTCGCCGCCGACCTTCAGGTCGACCGAGGCGCTCACCGCCTGCCACCGACGAAGCCGCTCGGGTTCGGTGAACAGTGCAAATGCTTCATCGACCGTTGCATCGATTACCCGTTCAAAGACGATTGGATCAGCCATCGGTGACCCTCCTTGTTGAAAGATCACGAGCCGACGTTTCGAGGTCATCGAGTTCGTTGATGAGGAATAGTTCGATTTCGAGACGTGCGTTGGCGATTCCTTCGGCATTAAGCCGGTACAGCCGTTGCCGGCCTTGCTGATGTTCATCGACCATGCCGGCATCCTTCAGCACCTTGAGATGCTGAGACACCGCAGGCCGAGAGATGTCGATCAGTTCGGCCAACGCTCCGACGGGAGACTCACCAAGCTCGCCGAGGCGAGCAAGTATCTCCCGTCGACG
>DNHM01000126.1 GCA_003485885.1 Acidimicrobiaceae bacterium | reverse complement strand
GGTGCCTGGCACCGATTCGTTAGTGGTAGTGACGGGCGGCGACGTCGGGATGTGAGCGAAGGCGAGTGCGGAGGTTGTTTTCGCCGAACAGGGCGTGGATCTCGTCCTCGATCTTGTGGTGTGCGCCGCCCGGTGCCTCGGCTGCTAGCTCAAGGGGCAGGTCGATTGCTTCGAATACCGTCTCAAACCGGGGGTTGAAGAAAAACGCAACAGAGATGCGCTCGCCGCCGGCAGGGCTGATGACCCGATGCGGCGTTGCCTTGAGGTACCCACTGGTTGCACGTTGCAGCATCTCGCCCAAGTTCATGATGTAGGCACCAGGCATCGGTTCAGCGTCCACGAAACCAGCTGGCGTCTCGACCTGCAGACCCATGCCGTCCTGAGCAATGAAGGTGAGCACGCCAGTGTCGTGATGGACACCAACGCCCTGTTCGGCCTGTGGGGCTGGCCGTTCGGGGTATCGGATCACCTTTACGTGCACGTCAGACTCGGGAAGAAACGCGTGATCGAAGCAGTCCATGGTCTGGCCTAGACCGAGGGCCAGTGCCCGCAGACAGGTGACACCCATCGCCTCCATCTCGTCCATCCAGGTGAGAACGGCAGGTTTCATGGCCGGCAACGTCTCGGGCCATTGGTTCGGTCCTCGGAGCCGATGCCATGCTGGGCCGCTGAGATCTGTCGGCGCTGGTTCCTCAGGGCCGACGTCGAGCTGTTCACGCCAGTCAGCTTGGCCGTTGGTGCGTTCGTCGCCCAACGTTGTGTACCCACGGAACGCTGCGTTGTTGGCAATGGCTAGTGCTTGCCGTTCGCCCAGCGGCAGGTGAAAGAACCGGCGGGCAGTATCGAAGAGCGCCGTATCGAGGGTGGCATCAATGCCATGACCGACGATGTAGACAAAGCCGGTCTTGTGGCATGCCCGCAGCAACTCGGCAACACATGCCTGGCCACCGAGCCCGAACGGGTCGTGGCGGAAAGCAGCGATATCAACAACAGGAAGTGATCCCATCGCCCATACGGTACTGGCCGTTGTGGGAACCTAAGCTCGGCCCATGCTCACTCGGCGTGGCGTCTATTTACGGCATCGAAGCGAACCAGCGTCTTTGGCGACCGAGCAGCTCGAACGCGACGGCTACACACTGCTGACGGGAGCATTGTCATCCACCGAGACCGATGCACTTCGGGCCGACATAGACCGATTGTTTGCCGAGCCAGACATCGAACTCCGTCGGGCCAACGACGCCGACGAGTACCGGTATGCCGTGCTGAACCGCAGCCCGGTTGTGCAAGACCTGATAGCCAGCCGGGTGATCCTTGACGTCATCGAACCGCTGATCGGCGAGGACTGTCATGTCATTGCCAACACGGCATGGCGTAACCCAGCAGGCAAGGCCGTGACACATGGCGGTGGCGGCTGGCATTGTGATGCCGGACCACACATTCCTCGACCTGCCGACGTCTCGTGGCCGAAAAATGTTCCCTATCCCATCTTCGTGGTTGCCGTCCACGTGCTGCTGGCCCCGATGACGATCGAGTCGAGGCCTACCGGTGTAATCCCCGGCAGTCACCGATCCGGCCAGGCACCGCCGGGTGATCGACGCAACGACATCACGCTCACGTGCGATGGCCAGGCGGCCGTCCCACTCGTCGCAGAGACGGGCGACATACAACTGTTCGTATCCGACATCTGGCATCGCCGGATGCCCACGATGGCTGGCGACCCAGGACGAGACTTCATCCAAATTCACTATGGTCGACGCGACATCGCGCAGCGCCTTCGCACGAGCGACCGGGCGCACCAACTCTCCCCCGGCGCTGTCACCCGTGCCGGAGACGATCCCCGGTCTCGCACGGTCGTGGGCCTTCACGAGCCTCTCTTTTACGACGGGTAGAACCATGACGATCGCCGTACCTGCAACTTTTTCTGATGTCACGCCCGCATGGTTCCAAGATGCGCTGCGCGAAGGCGGAATGGCAGGCGTCGAGCTCGCTTCTGTCTCCGTCGAACCAATGCCTCCGAGCAAAGGGCTCATTGGTGACCTGGCGACCGTGCACGTGACATATCACTCCGGCTCCGGACCTGACGCATTCGTTATCAAACTGCCAGCAGCGAACCCCGGCAGTCGCCAGATTGGCGACATGTTGCACGCCTACGCCCGCGAGGTTGCGTTCTACCGCGATGTTGCGCCCCAAGCCACGACTACCCAGCTGGCGAAATGTTTCTATGCCGGAGCCGACGAACAGCAACACCGGTGGGCCGTCATTCTTGAGGCGATCGATGGCGACGAGTTCGATGTTATGGCTGGAGCCACAATTGCTCAGGCCGCTGCTGCCGTCGATGCTCTGGCCGACTTCCACGCTCGCTGGTGGGACGCAGACGCTCCGTTCGAGTGGATGCCAGGATTCGATGTCATCGGCGTAGGCGGTCTGCAGCCGCACTGGCTGGCCAACCTGCCGACGTTCGTCGAGCGGTATCACTCAGTGCTCCCCAGCCCGACAGCTGACTGGGTGCTGGCGTTTGCACCCCGCCTCTCGGCGTGGTCGGCGCGTGCCGCCCGCGAGCCGTTGACGATGGTGCACTCGGACTATCGCATCGACAATCTGCTGTTCCAAGGTGATCGGGTAACCATGATTGACTGGCAGACCGCCATGCGTGCCCCGGCAGCAATGGACCTGTCGTGTTTCATTACCACCAGCCTGAGTGTGGTCAACCGCAGGGCCAACGAGGCATCGTTGATCGATCGCTACCTCGCCAGACTCGCTATGACCGGCATCGTCGTCGATCGCTCCTGGTTCGATCAGAGCTACGACGAGAACGTGCTGTGGTGGATGGGACAGTTCGGCAACAACCTGTCTCACCTCGACCCGGGTGACGATCAGACCCAAGCGGCATTGACCACGATGGTTGAGCGGGTCTACACCGCGGCGCTCGACCGAAATATTGGACGTCTGCTGGAATCTTCAGACTGATCCCCTTCGGACTAAGTTCGGTATCGATGCGATTTACACCTACCGAGCTCACCAGCGACGAGCTGGCGCTGCAGACCGATGTCCGAGCCTTTCTGGCCGAGGAACTGCCTCCGGGCAGTCACGAACCCGGGCTGGGCATGTCCGCCCGCCATGACAAGGAATTCTCGAAGAAGATGGCCGAGCGAGGCTGGGTCGGCATGGCGCTACCCAAAGAATGGGGAGGCAGTGACAAAAAGGCTGTCGACCGGTTCATCGTGGTCGAAGAGATGCTGCGATGGGGGGCGCCTGTTGGCTATCACTGGGTGGCCGATCGTCAAACCGGCAGCATCATTAACAAGTTCGGCACCGACGAACAGCGGGAACGGTTCCTGCCGCCGATCTGCCGGGGCGAACTCGGCTTCTCGATCGGTATGAGCGAACCAGACAGTGGCTCGGATCTGGCCTCGGTCTCGACTCGG
>DNHM01000347.1 GCA_003485885.1 Acidimicrobiaceae bacterium | reverse complement strand
CTGCCACCGCCGTTCCCAACCCACAACCCGCCGCCAGTGCTGTTCCGAACCCACAGGCAGCAGCTGCCACCGCCGTTCCCAACCCACAAACCGCATCCCAACCTGGAACTACGGCTCCGGTAAACGTGCCTGCCGATGCCCCTGCCGGCGGGACCTTCACCCACACGCTGAGCGCCAAAGTTTCTCGGCCAACACTCCACACCACTCCTGGCGGCCCGGCCTTCACCCCCACCTTCAACGGGACCGCACTACCTGCAGTCAACCCAACGGTGTTTGGCAACACCCTGGTGTACCGAGTGATCGCTGGCCAGCCCGGTGATGCATGGGCCAAGGTCTTCGTTCCGGCCCGCCCCAACGGCACCACTGCTTGGGTTCAGACCTCCCAGTTCAACTGGGGTTCTTCGAACCGCATGATCCAGATCAATGTTTCCAACAACACCGTCACCATCTTCGAAGGCAGCAATGTTCTTCTGACGACTGCTGCGGTTACCGGTAAGAGTTCATCACGCACGCCGCTTGCCAATGGCTGGGTCGAAGAAATCATGGCTGGTCCAAGCAGCGCTTATGGCCCCCGCCTGCTCAGCCTCGGCATCTTCTCTGACTCACTGAATTCCTTCGGTGGCAGCATCCCCAAGATTGCTCTCCATGGCACAAACAACCCGTCGCTCATGGGTCAGTACGCATCCAACGGCTGCATCCGAGTTCCCAACGACATCATTAACCAGATCGCTGGCCTGATGCCCGTCGGCTCCAAGGTCATCATCACCGGCTAATCCAATTCGCGACGAGAACGCACATGTGGAGCGCCACCCACGGGTGGCGCTCCACATATCGTTTTGGACCACCGTGTTTTGGATCACCGCGATTTAGGCGCTCGTGGTCGCTTGCAGCACCACATGGCTCGGGTGTTTCGACACCACTTCCACATCGGTGAACCATTGCAGCATGCGAGTATGCAGGTTCTCATGCCGCTGCGCCACGACATAGGCCGTTCCGCCCGGTTGCAGTACCCGAGCAGCAGCGGCCAATAACCGATCGGTCATCGCCGAATCAAGGGCATGGCCCTGATGAAACGGCGGATTTGTGATGACGATATCGACCGAGCCGTCGCTCATATCCTTGAACCCGTCACTGACTTGTGCCGTCATCCTGTCGCCAAGGTTGTTGGCATCCCACGTTTCGGTCGCTGCTGCCACCGCCAGGTCCGACACATCGAGCAGAACAAACTGGGCGTCGTGCCACAGCGCTGCGACTGCTGCCGCAAGCACGCCATTTCCGCATCCAAGATCAACGATCGTGGGCCATCCTTCTGGGATAGGAAGTTCCCTCAATACCTCGAGCAACAACGCCGAGCCGATGTCGATATGCCCAGCACTGAACGTGCCCGGATGCTGCACCACGTTCAGCCCGGCGGCAGTAAACCTAGTCGTTTCTAAAACGACAGGGCCTTGAGCATCGCCGGTGGGCGAAGTGTGAATGAGGCGAGCTTTGCGGGTGGCACGCGACGTGGTGGTTGGACCTACCAGCTGCTCAAACGCGTCGACGGTCGAGCTGCGGATATGGCGGACCATGCCGGTGCCCACCACTTTGGTTTCAGCGGTGCACAACGACGCAATCACTCGAAGTTGGTAGTCAAGTAGCGCCGTGGTCTTCGGTATCCGCACCACGACGGTGTCGAACTGTCCCTGTGGCTGGTGGTGGCCGTGCACGACCCGATCATCAGACAGTGGCGCAAGATCATTGGCGGCAAGGTTGCGGGCGATAGCAGCTCGGCTCAGCGCCGAATCTGTCCATACGATGGGTTCGGCCCGAGCGAGCGCGCACGTGATGGCCCCGAACTCGTCGTTCACGATCAGCACTCGGCCAAGGTCCGCGTCGCCTAGATGCTCGAGGACCAGCTGATCGGCTGCAGACCACGCCCTCAGCGGTGACGATGCCGGCGTGTGGGGACGTCTCACTATGATCTCGCCGGTCAGGAGCTGCATCGTCGTTTCGGCCATCTGATCACCGTAGCGAGCCCATCGCCAGCCACGCTGTTACCCGCTGGCGCAGTAGCGGCGTCTGGCCCGGCGTCGCCCTGCCATCGCGGTGTGTCGGCCCCTGTGTCGGCCCCTGTATCGGCGCCGTCGTCGCCGCACCCTAGACTTGTCAGTCATGTCGACAGATACCCAGGTAGCTCCTCCCGACGCAAAATTGGACGAGGGAGACCACGACCGATTCTCTCACTATGTGATCGGTGGTGGCGAAGCACTGATGAAGTCAGCCGTTACCGGAGAACCAGTAGTGGCGTTGTGCGGCAAGGTGTGGGTTCCGAGCCGTGATCCGAAGCGTTATCCGGTCTGTCCCGAGTGCGAAGAGATCCAAAATCTGCGCGACCCCAACACCATCGACGGATGAACGTCGACGTTTCTGACCTGCCACCGGCGTTCTCGAACCGAGTAAGCCGTGACCTTGGTGTGCCGATTCCCATCGTGCAGGCTCCAATGGGTTGGATCGCCCGCAGCCAACTCGCGTCGGCGGTACGCGCCGCGGGAGCGTGCGGCATTATCGAGACATCGTCGGGGGAGCTCGACGCGGTCAAGGACGAGATCCGGGCGATGCGCGACGGATCAGACCGGCCATTTGGTGTCAACATCGCACAGGCGTTTGTCCGTGATCCCAAGATCGCGGAGTTCGTGATCGACCAGGGTGTTCGTTTCGTGACCACATCGGCGGGTTCACCTACCAAATACACCGGCATTCTGAAAGAAGCCGGGTTGACGGTGTACCACGTGGTGCCGACCCTAAGCGCCGCGTTGAAAGCCGTCGATGCGGGTGTCGACGGTTTGGTCGTCGAAGGTAGCGAAGGCGGCGGCTTCAAGAGCCCGACGCCCGTCTCGACCATGGTGTTACTACCGCTCATTCGGTCGAGAGTCGATGTGCCTATCATCGCCGCTGGCGGCATCTGCGACGGCACGACCATGGCCGCAGCGTTTGCGCTCGGCGCCGAAGGCGTGCAGATGGGCACTCGCATGGTCTCGGCCGCAGAGAGTCCCGTCCACACCAACTGGAAAGACGCCATTGTTGCTGCGGCTGAAACCGACACGTTGTTCTTGAACGGCCAGCACTCCCCCGCACTCCGAGCGCTGCGCACCGACAAGACCGAAGCACTGGTCAACGTTGATCACAACGTCTTTGGCGAATTTGGCGATGCCCAAGGGCTCTACTTCGGCGGTGATATGGAAGCTGCGATTGCGCTGACCGGCCAGGTCGCGGGCCGCATTGACAGCGTGCGACCAGTGGCCGACATCATCAATGACACCGTCAGCGAATTCGCAGCAACCGTCGCATCATTGTCTGGTAAATAACGCACAGGTGCCTGGCACCG